>NZ_JANSIO010000088.1:1192-9335 GCF_047462195.1 Synechococcus sp. R3-13
GGGTGGTGGGGGTGAACTCTGCCGCTAGTCATGGGTCGCTGAAGCAGGAAGAAAGCAGCGATGCTGGGCAAAGTTCTGTTTTGTTCAGCGTTGCATAAGTCTTTCGGAGCGGCTATTCCATCAACAGGCCCAAGTCCAGGTGAGGCTGCCACAGATCGGCCAGGCGCTCCAGCAATTGCTCCCGCTGCTGAGCATAGTGGCCCTCCAGATCCGGCAAGGGATCCCAGCCTTTTTGTCGGCGCAGCCAGTTCAGCCATTGTCGCCGCCACAGGTGGTTGTCAAACAGGCCATGCAGATAGCTGCCCCAAATCCGACCCGTGGGATCCCGCCAGCCCAGGTTCTCTTGCTCGAACAGCGGCAGGCAGCCAGAGGGATCCGCCTGGGTGGATCCCTGATGAATTTCGTACCCCTGGATGGGGGCCAGGGCAGGCCATCGGCTTTGGGTCTGTACCTGCTGGGTGACCTTGGTGGGTTGTAAAACGGTGGTCAAAGGGAGAAAGCCCAACCCTGGGTAGGTGCCGGCGATCCCCTCCCAGCCTTCGGGATCGGCGATGGTTTCTCCCAACATTTGCAGCCCGCCGCAAATGCCGACGATATGGCCGGAGTATTGGCGCAGTTGATCGGCCAAGCCGGTCTTTTGCAACGCGAACAGATCGTTGAGGGTGGTTTTGCTGCCGGGCAGGATGACCACATCCGGGGATCCCAAACTTTGGCCAAGGTGAACCCAGCGCAGATGGACGGTGGGCTCCGCCAACAAGGGGTCAAAATCCGAGAAATTGGCCACCTGGGGCAAACGCACCACAGCAATCTCCAGGCGCCCTTCCCTCAGGGCTTGGCCACCGGCCCGGTCGCGGCGATCTTCCCAAAGCAGGGGGTTGGCTGCAATTCCCATCGAATCCTCTTGGGGCAGAACCCAGTCCACCCAAGGCAAGACCCCGACAACTGGGATCCCGGTGTAGTTTTCCAGCCAATCCAGGCCGGGCTGCAACAGTTCCCGCGAGCCCCGAAACTTGTTGATGACAATGCCCCGGATCAGGGCCCGTTCTTCGGGTTCCAGCAGTTGGAGTGTGCCCACCACATGGGCCAGCGCCCCACCTCGGTCGATGTCCGCCACCAGCCAAGTGGGGGATCCCAAATGCAAGGCAACCCGCATATTTGCCAAGTCCCGATGTTTGAGGTTCACCTCTGCTGGGCTACCTGCCCCCTCGCAAAGGATCCAGTCGTACTGCTGTTGTAGGCGAGCAAGGGCTTCTTTGACCGCTTGCCAGGCCGGCGCAAACCAGCGCTCGTAATACTCTCCGGCGCGGTAGGTGCCCACCGCCACTCCGTTCAAGACGATCTGGGAAGTCAGGTTGCCCTGGGGCTTCAGAAGAATCGGGTTCATTTCCACCGCAGGGGGGATCCCGGCAGCCCAAGCTTGCAGAGCCTGCGCGTAGGCGATCTCTTTGCCGTCTGGGGTGACATAGGCGTTGAGGGACATATTCTGAGCTTTGAAAGGGGCAACCCTTTTTCCCGCTTTCTTGAGAATGCGACAGAGGGCTGTCACCAAAAGGGTTTTGCCCACATGGGAAGAAGTTCCCACCACCATCAAGGATCGACCTGAACAGCTCACCCCGGATCCCTCACCCTTGGTTTCTGGTTGTTGCCATTCTCTCCGCGGCCAGTCCTGCCAAGCCAGGGCCTCCGTTGGCAAAGGCGACCCCATGATTCCTCAGTTCCCCAGAGCAACGTGCCCTGCTGATGCCAAGAGCCGAAACCCCGGGTCTGCACGGGATCCCAGGGGCTTGCGCCTTTGTGCTCTCGGTTGGATTTTAAGCTGGGGCAGATGGATTCGAACCACCGAATGGCGGGACCAAAACCCGCTGCCTTACCGCTTGGCGATGCCCCAATTCACATTGCTTAACCGGCTTAATTAATTTAGCGATGCAGCTTTAGATCTGTCAACGGTTGCGGTGGCTTCCTGTGTCGTGGGGAAGCTGAAGCTCTTCGCCAAGGCCAGGGCCGATGTCAAAGGGGTTCACAGGGAGAATGCGGGCCACCTCGAAGAAATAGGCGCGGATCTCTGGCCCGAAATAGATGACATCTCCGCTCCTCAGGTAGTGAGTAGCCACCCGCGTGCCGTTGACAAACACCCCATTGGTACTGGACTGGCCCTTGCGGTTGCCGTCGATCAGGCAATAGGTAAACCCTGTCCGGTTGGACTTGGTGGGCACCCGCACCAGGTAAGCGTGGCGACGCGAGACAAACCGATTGACGATCTGGATGGCGTTGGAGGGATCCCGTCCAAGCGTATAGATACTCTCCCGCAGGATGTAGCTGCAGGGCCGGACAGGATGGCAGATGGACAGGGTGAACTCCGGATGGGATACCGGCTGCTCAGGGACTTGATCGAACAAATCCGCCGGCAGATCAAAGCCCTGGCTGGGAAGAGGACTTTTCCCGCCAACCTCTGTGATGGAGGTGAAAAAATCGTCGTAGCTATGTGGCAAAGGTCTTCCCCCCTCAACGCTCAACGCCATTTACAGCAGCTTGGCTTTCCAAATTCAAAGTCTTATCTATAGTTCCCCAAAACCCTACTGCTTTCAAAGGAACTCTGGTCTTGGCGGGCTGCCGGAAAACCCACAAGCCCCAGTGTACTGTACTATACACTATAGGCAGTCTTGGAGATACCCCCTTTCCCAAAAAATTGGGTTTGGGTCGGGCCTATTTTGGCTTTCAGGGATCCCTTGGGAGCCACAGCCTCAGGCGGGCTATTCTGAGTAGCAGGTTTTTAACCTTGAGGTGAGGGTGTGACGGAGGCCCTGCTGCGTCGGTTGGATGTGGCCACAGAAGCTGCCCTGGAGGCAGGAGCTTTGCTGCGCAGTTATGTGGGGGGCACCCTTGCCATTGAGGAGAAACGTCCGGGCGACTTGGTGACGGCGGCGGATCGCGCTTCCGAGGATCTCATCTTAAAAATCTTGAGGCGGCACTTCCCCGAAGATGTCATCTTGACCGAGGAATCAGGCCAGCAGGGATCTCCGGAGGGTGCCTACGCTTGGATGATCGATCCCCTGGATGGCACCACCAACTTTGCCCATGGTTACCCTTTCGCTGCCGTCTCCATTGGTTTGCTGCAGGGGCGGGAGCCGGTTTTGGGGGTTGTTTGTGATGTTTTTCGCGGGGATCTGTTTCGCGCCGTCCAAGGGATGGGGGCTACCCGCAACCGCCAACCCATTCGAGTCTCCACAACGGCTGAATTGTCTCGGAGCCTGCTGGTTACCGGCTTTGCCTACGATCGTCGCGAAACCCCCGACAACAACTACGCCGAGTTTTGCCACTTTACCCATCTCACCCAAGGAGTACGGCGCGGCGGATCTGCAGCTCTGGATTTGGCCTATGTGGCCACCGGCCAGTTGGATGGCTATTGGGAGCGGGGCCTCTCCCCTTGGGACATTGCCGCAGGGATCGTCCTGGTGCGAGAGGCGGGTGGCAAGGTGACTGCTTACGATGGCGGCCCGGTGGATGTTTACAGTGGCCGACTGTTGGCCAGCAATGGCTGGTTACACGCTGCTCTGCAAGAAGAACTGGCCCAGGTGCGGCCTTTGCCGGTCTCCTTTCCCATGCGGCGGGATCCCCACCCAACCTATCAGAACCGGGAAAGCTCCCCAGTTGAGTTGAATTGAAGACAGAAGTAGCTGACGAATAATCGAGGAATAATCAAGAAGATTCCAAGAACCCTATGTTGGGCAGGGTAGATAGGAGATGGGTTAGCGGACTCCCCGGAAAACAGCGACATCGCTGCCGGGCGGCACAGTTCGGCCTGGCTCTCCTCTTGGGAGCGATGGCCCTTGGGGTTGCCACTGCTGGCCCCGGTTACCCTCAGCCGGCACAAGGGAAAGTCGCCCCCACCGAGCAGGCACAGCCCCTCGATTCCCGTTGGGCCGAGATCCAGGCCCGGGGGCGCATTCGGGTTGGCTTGGATCCCAGTTTGGGGCCGGCCTATCTCTATACCGACTTGGAGCGACAAACCTACGCCGGCTTCGAGTGGGATATCCTGGAGGCGTTGGCCCAAATCCTTCAGGTGCAGGTGGATCCCATCTACGTGGCCTGGAGCGAGCAGTTGGCGGCCTTGCAAGCGGATGAGGTGGACTTGATCTGGGGAGCGCGGGAAGCTTTGGGCTTGGATCCGGAGCAGTTTCTGGCCACCCGGCCCTACTATCTCAGCCCGCAGCGCTTGGTGGTACGGGATCCCTTCCCCACCTTTGGGCCAGAGGAACCGGCCATTGAAGCACTGTCGCAATTATTTGGCCGCAAAGTGGGCATTGTAGTTAACAGTACGGGGGCAGCCCTGCTGGAGGCGTACAACGAGAGGAGAGGCAACGCCATTCGTCTCTTTGCCACCAGCAACCCTGAGCGCTTGTTTGCTCAGCTACAGGCTGGCCAGTTGGATGCTGTGCTGGTCGATCAGCCCGTTGCCGCCCTGAACCTGCGCCAAGCCGGATCCCGACTGCGCCTGGTGGGGCCGCCCCTGTTCCCCATGCCTCTGGTGGGAGTAGTATCCTCTCAGCATCCTTCCCTGAAGGAAGCTGTGGATGGGGCGATTTCCAGCCTGATCGAAAACGGAACCTTGCAGCAGATTTTAGAGAAGTGGCAACTATGGGATCCAACTCTAATGTCCCCCGCCTCAACCGAGGACTAGCCCGCTACGAGACTGACCATTTCGCCATCTTAGGCGTGCCCCTTACCGCCGACTCCAAGGGGATCCGGCGCGGCTACCTGCAGGCGGCCAAGGCCCTCCACCCGGATCGGTTTGTGGGGGATCCCGAAGGTGCAGAGCGCGCCAACATCCTCTTTGCCAAGCTGGTCAACCCGGCCAACGAAGTGCTGACCAAAGAGCGGGAGCGAGGGGAATATGAAACGGTGCTCAAAATGCGGATCAAACGCCTTTTGGAGACGCCCCCCCCGGATCTTTGGCCCTCTGGGGAAGCCGTCAAGGGCTTGGCCGAGCACCCCCATTGGCAGGAAGAGTATGTCAGACGGGTGGAGAAGCTGGCCAAAGAGCAATACAGCTCCATGGAAACCCTGCTCGAGAAAACCGAGCAGTTGAGCGAGCTGAACCTGGCCTATTTGTTGCTCAAAGCCGGCTACCAAGGGATCCCAACCCCTTCCCCCAGCCATACCACTGTGGGTGGGATCCCAGCCTCCCCCGTCGTTGCTCCGCCCAGCCGTCCCCCTGTTCAGCCCGTTCCCACCCCACCTCCGGCTCCCAAGCTCAGCCCTGCGGAAACCCGCTTTATCCAAGCCTTGGACATGATCGAGCGCAAGCAATACCGGGATGCAGTGCAATATCTGAACTTCGCCATCAGCGCTGAGCCCAACGTGGCCCGCTACTACCTGCACCGGGGCATTGCTCACCTGAAGCAGGGGAATGCTGGCATGGCCAAAGCAGACTTTATGCAAGCCAGTCGCCTAGAACCTGCCAACGCCGAGTTGATGGCAGAAGTGCGCCGTTGGATGCAGCAAGTCACCACTCAACAGCCCGTTCCCGTCCCCAAGGACTCCGTCCCGCCAACGCGAGTGGCCAGCCGTCAAACGTCACAGGCTCAGAAAGTGGTGCCGCCTCCCCGCAAAGAAGACAACGGCGGGTTCTTGAGCCGCCTCTTCGGCAAGAAAAAGTAGGCAGACAGAGACCCCCTTAACGCGCTCCTCCCAGCACCAGCAGCGTGACCAGGGATCCCGTATTCCAGAGGCTGTGCAGTAGGATGGGAGCCAGCAGGTTGCGGCTGTGGCTGTACACCACCCCCAGCACCACCCCCAGCATGGTCAAAGGCAGCAGATCGGAAAGGTTGAGGTGGGCAAGGGCAAAGGTGAAGGCGCTAAGCCCAATGGCGGCCCCCATAGGCAGGTAGCGGCTTAGAGTAGGCAGCCAAAAGCCCCGGAACAGCACCTCCTCAAAAACAGGGGCACAGACAGACACCACGGCCAAAAACACCAACCGCGCCCCCCAACCATGGCTATCCAGCAGCAGGGGCAAAATGGGATTCCCACCCCCCGCCTGCGGTAGCAGCAATTGCGAGAGTGCCGCTGCCAGCACCACCAAAGGCAAGGCCACCCAGTAGCCACACAAGCCCCACAGCAGCCAAGGACCCCACAACCGCACCTGCAGCACCCTCTGCCAGCCGGGGTAGGTGTGCAAGAGACGGTACAACAACCCCGCCCCCAGCACAGCGCCGGAGTTGTAGGTGAGAAACAGGGCTACCGCCTGCTGCCAAGGGCTGAGCTGCCGTGCCCCCAGGCCGAGGATGATGATGTAAAGTCGAGGCACCAAAGCGTTGAGGGCGATAAACCCCAAAAACCAGCCGGTCAACACCGCTTGCGCCCCGATCCCCGGCCAAGGCACTTCCCAAGCAGGGCCCAGGAGCGGACGTTTGCGCCAAAGGCTCCAGCCCAGCCAGCCCAACAAGAGCATCAACCCCAGCAGCGCCCCCAGCACGGGAATCCCACCCACCACCGCCAGTCGAAACAGAGCCGCCAAGGCCAATTTTTCCTGCTGTTGGTTGAGGGCATTTAGGCTATCGCTGCGCTGCTGCAGTCGGTAAAGCTGTTGCAGAGCCACCGCCTCAAACCAGCCATCCAGATGATTGCGAATCTGCACCTCCGCCTCTGGCAAGATGCGCCGCGGTGTTCCCCACAGCCCTTGCAAAACCCGCGCTGCCCCCTTTTGGCTCGATTCCAGCTCCACGGGACGTTCCAGGTCGATGATCTGCTGCCATTGCTGCTGAGCGGCCTCCAGATCTTCTTGGTAGGCATAGAGCAAGCCAAGGCGCAGCCACAGTGCATCCAGCTCCGTCTGCAAATCTTGCATGGAGGCCAAAAGGGCGGGATCCACCTCTGGAGATTGGGCAGGTTCTGGGCTGGCCACCTCAGATTCGCCAGCAGGAGTTAAACGGGCCAGCCGTTTCAAACGTTTCAGGCGTTCGGTGTAGTTATCGGCAGTCTGCTGATAGCGATTTTGGGCCACCTTGAACACATCCTGACCCAAAAGTGCCCGTGCCAGATCCTGATAGCGGGGATCATCGAGGGTGCGGGAAGCCTGCAGGGCGAGATCGGTTTGCAACAAATCCAACTGCGTTTGGGGCGGCGGCTGAAACCAACTGCTGGAAAGAGAAAGCCCGACAATCACAATGGCCAATAGGCTCAGCAGGTTGAGGATCCCACGGCGAACAGAAAACCAAGCAGAGGAGGGGTCGGCAGAGGCCGTGGTTTCAGAGTGAGACATTGCGGCGACGGATCCAACTCAAGCGGGTTATATCCTATCTTCTGTATTGTCTTGGCGGAATGGAGTTGTTATTACTGCATTACGGATTTGTCCTGTTGTCACCGTCGCTCCAGCCAATAGCGATAGATGGGCAGGCCCAGTTGTAGGCAGTGCCACTCCCGCTCCGTGGGGATGCCGAGGGGATTGGAGTCCAAAGGCCCCTGGTGGGGATCCCAAAACTGCGGATGCTCTAAAAATCGAGCCGCCATTTCTTCGGCCACCTCTTGGATATCCGATTGCAGGAAGACGGGGCTGCCCGGTCGCAGCAGCAGAGCCAGATCCGCCACCAGTTGGGGCTGGACGATCCGCCGTTTGTGATGGCGCTTTTTGAACCAGGGATCCGGAAATAGGATGGTCACCCGGCTGAGATCCCCCGGCGCAAACAGATGCCGCAAAGAGACATTGATGTTGGCAAACAGAAAATGGACGTTATCCAGCCCCAGCTCATCCCGCCAGGCATTGGCCCGCTCCACCAGCGCCTGCCGAATCTCTACCCCTAGGAAGTTCCAGTCGGGCTGCTCCTGAGCGAGGCGCAGCAGAAATCGTCCGCTCCCTGTGCCGATATCCAGATGAAAGGGCTGCCCCAGCCGTCGGTATACCCGCTCCCAATGGGGTGGGGGGGTGGGCTGCTGATACTGCGCCTGCAGGGGATTGACGTGCTGCCGTACCCGGTGACCGAGGCCCCTCTGTAAGGGGATCCCGGCCCAAGGCGGAGAAGGGGGGCGCTTCTCCAGCTGGCCCTCAGGCGATTGCTGCCCCTGTTGCACCTCTGCTTCCATAGACCACCTCCTGCCGCCAGCTGCGGCCCTCGCCCAGTAAACTACCCGACCCTGACTACTTCGCAGT
>NZ_JANSIO010000089.1:0-2421 GCF_047462195.1 Synechococcus sp. R3-13
GGGGGGATCCCTAGAAATTGGAAACCTTTCCAATAAGTCCTAACGGCTTCAAAATTCTCTCTGTGATTGTTCCCCCTTCGGGGGGATCCTTAGAAACTGGAAAAGAGAAAATCGAAGTCAAACGAAACTGGGCCTGGTTATCAGGCGGGCAGCGAAAACAACGGCTGAAACGCTCCAGAAATCGGCCTGCTGGCTGGGGAAAGTCGGGGAAAGTGAGGTCTGGATCCCCGGCAGCCACCGCTGCCCAAAAGTAGCGCAATTGTGGGGCCAAGGCTTGTGCCTGTTCCAAAGGCAAATTCAGCGGTGCGGAGGTTAAAAACTTAACCACCGCTGGTTCGCTGCGCTGGGCCATCCACTCCCGGGAGAACGCTTGCAAATCGGGCCAATCGGGCAGGGATCCCACCCGGTAGCTCTGGATATGGACTTGGATTCCGGTCTCTCGATCCGACCGGATCTCGACAAGGCGGTAGGGGTGGGGAAAGCTGACCAAAGAGCCGGTGGTAATGTCGTAAACCCCCCCTCGTCGGGCGATGTGCTGGATGTGCAGATGTCCGGTGAACACCAGTTGCACCCCATAAGCTTGCAGCAGCCGCCGCAACTGAGAGGCATTCTCCAGCATGTAGCGACGCCCCCAGGGATGGAGAGACTGGCCGCGCAGATGCTCGACCACATTATGGTGCACCATCAGCAGCACCAGCTCTTCCTCGGCTGCCGCCAATTCTTTCTCCAGCCAGGTCAGTTGTTCTGGGGTTAGACACCCCACCAATTGACCCTGAGCATCAAAATGGTTGGAATTGAGGCCGATCAAACGGATCCCTGGCCGCAGAACCCGGCTGTAATCCAAAGACTGCCCGTCCTCATAGCCAAAAGCTTGGTAGTAGCGGGGAAAATCAGCCAAACCGATGGAGCGCCCGTTGGCCTTGGGCTGGGGCACATCGTGGTTGCCGGGCACCACAAAAGCCGGAAAGGGCAGCCGAGCCAGCCGCTCCGCCAGCCACGCATGGTTTTCCGGCTCCCCATGCTGGGTCAGATCCCCCGGCAACAGCAGAAAATCCAAAGGCAACTGCACCAGATGCTGCAAAACCTGTTCCAGAGCCGGAATGCTCACCTCTACCAAGTGAAACCGGCTGGGGTGATCCCAAAGGGTGGAAGGGAGGGCGACGTGGGGATCGCTCACCACAGCAAAGCGGATCTGCACGGATTACTCCCCTTGACAACAGCAAGCAGATAGAGCCTTCGGCCCACCGGGGGGACAAGCGCTTCTGCTATTCTGGCATCCATCACGGGATCCCGATTATCTCAGGAGCACAGCATGGTGGCCCAGGTGATTACCATCGATCACCCTCTGGTGCAGCACAAGCTCAGCCTCATGCGCCGTGTTGAAACTACAACCGCCGACTTCCGAGCGCTGATGCGGGAGATCAGCCTCTTGATGGCCTACGAGGTGACCCGCGATTTGCCCCTCAAGCTGCAGCCCATTCAAACCCCGATGGCCCCAATGTTGGCGCCGATGTTGGCGGCAGAGAAAAAGTTGGTGCTTGTCTCCATCCTGCGGGCCGGCCAAGGGCTCCTCGACGGCATGCTGGAGCTGATCCCATCAGCACGGGTGGGGCATATCGGCCTATATCGGGATCCCCATACCCTGATCCCCATCGAGTACTACTTCAAGGTGCCCACCGATATCGAAGATCGTGAGGTGCTGGTGGTGGATCCAATGTTGGCCACCGGCCATTCGGCAGCAGCGGCTGTAGCGCGCCTACGCCAAACCCGACCCCAGTCGATCCGCTTCATCTGCCTGGTGGCCGCCCCAGAAGGGATCCGGTATTTCCACGAACAGAACCCAGATGTGCCAATCTATACCGCTGCTGTAGACGATGGCCTAGACGAGCACGGCTACATCCTCCCCGGCCTAGGAGATGCAGGGGATCGCCTGTTCGGCACCCGCTGATGGGAGAGTGCCATGCCTACAGCACCCTATGTTGCTGCGCCACACTGAACGGGAACCGCACCGCTGTCGCGATTAGGAAGTTGGGTTGGGCGCCAACAACTGTTCCCCCCTCAACATGCGGGCAGCAGCGCTGAGCAGCTCCTCTTCCAGATAGGGCTTGGTGAAGTAGGCAGTTGCTCCCAGCTCCCGTGCTGTTTGCCGGTGCCGTTCTGCCCCCCGCGAGGTGAGCATGGCAACCGGGAGATGCTTGAAGTTGCTGTCTTCCCGCAGGCGGGTGAGCAGTTCTAGGCCGTCCATCCGCGGCATCTCGATGTCGCAGAAGATGAGGTCGCAGGGCAGGCCGCCGCGCAGCTTTTCCCAGGCATCCTGGCCATCCCGCGCCTGTTCCACCCGGTAGCCCACCTTCTGGAAAGACATCGAGAGCAGCTCCCGAACGGCGATCGAGTCGTCCACGATCAACACGGTGGTCTGGC
>NZ_JANSIO010000090.1:0-3497 GCF_047462195.1 Synechococcus sp. R3-13
CCGTGTTCGTCAACGGCTACTTTGCCCCCCAGCTTTCTGATTTGAGCGGCCTGCCCACCGCTTTGCAGGTGATCCCTTTAGCCCAAGCCCCAGGGGAGTTGCTGCAAACCCTGGCCAAGACGGATGTGTTTACGGCCCTCAACACCGCTCATCTGGGAGATGGGATCCAGATTGGCCTACAGCCCGGCCAGGAAGTTCTGTCACCGCTGCACCTGCTGTTCATAACGGTGGCTCCTGAGGGAGAGGCCGTTTTGGCCCAGCCCCGCTGCCTGCTGTCTTTGCAAGCCCACAGCTCCCTCACGCTGATCGAAGATCATGTATCCCTGGGATCCGGGATCCCCTTTGGCAACGCGGTTACGGAGATCGCCCTGGCAGAGGGATCTCGTTTGCACCATGTGATTTTGCAAAGGCAGGGATCCCCAGCCTTCCACATCAACAAGACCGCCGTGCGCCAAAGCTGCGACAGCCACTACCGCCTCCAGGCGATTCAGTGGGGATCCCAGTTTTCTCGCCACAACCTGGAGATCACCCAAGCCGGAGCCCAGGCCCACACCCAACTGCAGGGGCTAACGCTGCTGAAGGGATCCCAGCACAGCGACACCCACTCCCGCTTGGTGCATCAGGCCCCCCACGGCAGCAGCCGCCAATTGCACAAGTGCATCGTTGACGAGACAGCCCATGCGGTCTTCAGCGGACGGATTCTGGTGAGCCAAGAGGCGCAGCTGGCAGATGCCGCCCAGACCAACCGCAACCTGCTCCTAGGCCCCAAAGCCCGGGTCGACACCCAGCCGCAACTGGAGATCTTTGCCGATAACGTCAAATGCGCCCATGGGGCCACCGTCAGCCAACTGGAGGCAGAAGAGATCTTCTATCTGCAAAGCCGGGGTATTCCCCAAGCTGAGGCCAGGCAACTTCTCACCTGCGCTTTTGCAGCAGAAGCCCTGGAAGGGATCCCGTTGGCTCAACTTCCCACCCTGGTGGCCCGCCAGTTGGGATCCCATGCATTCAACCAATAGGTTTTTGCTCCCCCATTACCCTCAAGAGTGACCAGACTTGGGCGTAATGGATAGGCAGCACTGACGCGACAGAGATTTAGGAGCTTCCTTATCAATCCTCTGCAGTTGCGTTTTGCTGCAAATCTTGGGTTAGAAACGCTCAAATTACCACAGAGCAAGGGTTTTAGCCATTGTCATCACTGAGGAAATAGCCAGAATAAGAGTAGCCATTGACCCAGCGATGGGCGCTACGACAACTCGGTGAACGAACGATGTTTCCCTCTCTTTTAACTCCACGTGCAGCAGGCATACTCCTATCGGGAGCTGTCTTGGGCATCCACTGCCAGGTGGCCATGGCCGCCCCTTTTCGCGACACCTTTGGTCACTGGGCCCAAGCCTACATTGAGACCCTCTCCGCTCAGGGCGTGTTGAACGGCTTCCCCGATGGTACCTTCCGCCCCAATGAGCCGGTGACCCGCGCTCAGTTTGCCACCATTGTCAATACCGCTTTCCGCCTCCGCAATACCTCCGGTACTTTCATCGGCTTCCGGGATGTGCCCCCCACCCACTGGGCAGCCAGCGCCATCTCGACGGCAGCAGCCAACAACCTGGTGGCAGGCTTTCCCGATGGCACCTTCCGTCCTGAGCAGCCCGTTACCCGCACCGAAGCGCTGGTGGTTTTGACCAACGCCATTGGCAACACGGGAGCGATCCCAGCCGCTCAGCCCGGAGATCTCTTCAGCCGCTACCGAGATGCGGCAGCCATCCCCAATTGGGCCCTGGCACAAATTGCGGCGGCCAACCGCGCCGGGTTGATCGTCAATTATCCAGACCCGATGCTCTTGGAACCCAACCGTCCCGCCACTCGCGCCGAGGTAGCAGCCTTCACCCACCAGGCCATGCTTAACCGGGGATCCTTGGTGGCACAAAACCCAGGGGGCTTGCCCTCCGGTTCCCAGCCAGGCTTTGACCTGCGCCTTTCCACCCTAGCGGCGGGCACCCTGATGCAAACCACCACCCCCTTCAACGAGCGCCTCTTCATTGCCCCCAACGAAACCCGGCCCATGTCTTTGATCGTCCGCAACCCGATTCGCAACGCCCAGGGGGATATTCTGGTGCCTTTTGGCTCGCGGGTGGATGGCCGCTTTGAGCCGGCCCCAGGGGGCACCCGTTTTGTGGCGGAAAGCATCATTGTCAACAACCAACTGTTCCCCTTGGCTGCCCAATCGGACATCATCCACGATGTCAAGGATCCCCGCTACACCACCACAGGCAAAATCATTCAGGATGCGGCCATCGGCGCGGCAGCGGGCGCCATTCTCGGCTTGGTAACCGGAGACAATGCCATTGCCACAGAAGAAGTGCTGGGGGCGGGGGTGGCCGGAGCGGTGATCGGCAATGTAACGGCGCCGCAGGTGGTGGTGCTGGATCCCAATCAGGTGATCGAGCTGCGCCTCACTCAGGATCTGGCGCTGACCCCAGCATCCCGATAAAAGCGGTGTCGGCACGGCTATCTCCCCAGCCAATCCAAAAGGGTTGTTCCCCCCAACCACAGGCCGATCAAAATGGAAGTGGTCAGCAGTCCTCCTGCTACACAGATCAGGGATCCCAAGCTGCACAGGATCCCATCTTCTTCCAGGAGGCCAAAGGCGGTGACGAAAACCCCCATTGCCGGCAGGGTGTTGGTGCCTGGAACGGGGATGATCATGGAAATCCCCATCAAGCCGATCCAAGTGCCCAGCCAGACTTGGCCGAGCCGTGTGGTGCAGAGCTGCCGCCAGCGGGGACGGGCAATGTTTTCAATACGCTGCAGCCATGGGATCCCGGCCTGCACCCACTTTTGAAAATGCTTCCGTTCAATAGAGGTCTGCAACACCCATTTCGGCAGCCAAGGAGTGGTTCGCCCTGCCAGCATTTGTGCGGCCAGCAACAGGATGACCACGCCAAAGGGAGTGGAATAGCCGGGAGCCGGCAGAGGCAAAGCAGAAGGGAAAGAGAGCACCGCCAAAAACAAGCCAAAACTGCGCTCGCCCGCCAGTTTTAGAATGTCTTCGATGCGGATCAACCCTTCCGGGGAGGGTTCGGGCTGTTCTGGGCTGTCGGGAAGGCGGGAAAACCGGGCTAGCTCTTGAGACAGACGGGCCATAGAGGGGGCAGGGCTGGAGCGGGCAAAGTTTGGCAACGGGTGGGCACTACCTGGAGGGCCAACGATAGCCTACTGCAAATTCAAGTTGTGTTGGATATCTTGAGCAAAGGGGTGGTTTCGGAGAGGTGACATGCTCGGTGACAGGTTCAAGAGGGCCGTAAACATCAGCAGCCTTGAGCGACAGCAGAAGGCTCCGACTCAGTTCCGCAAAGGGGGGCGTGGGCTGGGATGGCTCCTGCTGCTGGGATCCCTGTTGATGGTGGGGCGCGGTGTGGCCCTGGCAGAAGCGCAGTTGGAGGTGGGCACTTCCACTACCCTATCCCCGCAGGCAGCTCCGCCGGTGTTGCCACCCCCCC
>NZ_JANSIO010000091.1:0-6556 GCF_047462195.1 Synechococcus sp. R3-13
CAGCGCCCCTCCTTGGATATTGACGGTATCCCCGGAAGCGCTGATGTTGGTTATCCATACCCCCTGGCCGGGGATCTTGCGCCGCAGCTCTTCCAAGATGGCCGACCAAGGCTGGACGGATCCCAGAAAGGAGCGGAACCCTTCCGTTTGGGCGCGAATGGTTTGCAGCTCTTGATTGGCATTCTGCAGCTGGGACAACTCAGCATTGGCTGTGCTGAGCTCACTGTCAAGGCGAGCCCGCTCCGCCCTCAAGGTTTCTCTCTGGCGGGAAAAGCTGTCTTGGAAATACCAAAAAGCTCCCATCGCTACAGCAGCAACAGCAACCCCCAGGCCAATGGCCGGGATCCAATTCTGGGATCCCTCTGCAGCCTCAGCTGCGACTACTTCTCCCCCACCTGTTCGAGCTGTGGTGAGGACATCCGGCCTTTCTTTGAGGAAATTGATCTCCGGTGTGTACATCTCTTTAACCGCCTTGTGCGCTATTCCATCGGTTGGGCGAGCTTGCGCTGCCTGCTGCCGCTACTTGGTGTCTTCCCGTAACGCCAACCCCAGGGCCACTCCCATTGCTGGGCGTTCCTCCAGGGGCAGTTCCACTGAATCCGGCACGACAATGTTGCCAAAGGGATCCGCCAACTCCACCGCCACGCTCAACGACTGAGATAAGAAGCCGTCGATTTGGCCGATGCTTGCCCCAGTTCCGGCCAGCAGTACTTTCACCACAGGCGAGCTGCTTTCTGTGCTCGTAAAGAAGTCGATGGAGCGCTTCAGTTCATCCGCCAAATCGGAGACAACGCGCGTTACTGCTGCTACACCGGGATTGCTGGGCGCTGGCTGTTCTCCCGTGGCCAAAATATCGGTGGGGTTGATCAAGGGTAACCTCAGAGTTCGCAACAGGTCGCCGGTGCGGCTAACCGGCAGATTCAGGGATTGGGCCAGCACCTGCCGCATGTGGATGGTGCCGATGTTGACGGTGCGGGTAAATTGCGGGATCCCGTTCACCAAAATGCTGATCTCGCTGCTGTCGTAGCCGATGGAGCTGAGCAACACGGCCTCTTGGGGGCCGTACTGGGTTAGCTGGTCGCGGATGGTGCGAATGAGGGAGAAGCTGGCCAGCTCCACACAGCGCACCTGCAAGTTGGCCACCTGCAGCACCTCCAGGTAGTTGTCCACCACCTCTTTGGGGATGGCCACCAGCAAGACTTCGATGCGCTCAATGCCATCCTGGGAAAGATCGAGACCCAAGGGTTGGTAATCGACATCCGCCTGATCCCGCGGATAGGGAATGTAAAGTTCGGCCTCCTGCTCCAAAACCACCCGGCGCAGCTCATCGGCAGGTAGGTCGGCAGGCAGGCGAATGAGACGAACAATGGCCTCCCTTACGGGCACTGCTGTGGCTGCCGGCAGGTTGGTGGGTACCTTGTTTTCATTGAGCAAATTCATCAGGATCAAGCCAACTGTGCTCGGATCGAGGATGCGCCCTTCGACCATCGCCCCTTCCGGCATTTCCACGCTGTGGTAGTGGGCCAGACGATAGCGACCATTGCCCTGCTTTTTCAGTTGGGCAACGGCGATACGCTCGGGGTTGATGTCCACCCCAAGCATGGTTCGGGTTTTGGAGCCACCGAGAAAGCTAAACACGCCGGGAAACCCCGCCCTTTGCGCTACTGCTAGAGGCATACTACCCAATTTGTAGGTGGGTTACCACTGTTCGCCATTGGCCGCGGGGAAATCCTTGTCTGGGCCGATCCCTCCCTGCCAGCCGCAAGTGCAGGGCTTGCGCGGTGTTGAGCGGTGTTGGAAATTCGCTTGACTCAACGGGTCTGTTGCCGCGCCCACTCACGGAACTGTTGTAACCGCTCACAACCCTTCTTCCTCGAGGGCCTGGACGTTTTGCACAATCCGGGAGAGCTCGTTTTTCTCATCCACATTGATGCGGGTCGGGGATCCGCTGATGATGCGCTCGTAGCCCCGGAAGGAATCGCGGATTTGGATGCCCGCATTGGAGATCAGGTACTCGCGGATCCCTTTGTCGTGCCAGGATCCCCGCATTTTGAAGACGTTGAGGGCGCGGGCCATTTCTCCGCGGATCTCCACGTATTGCAGCAGGATAATCGTGTCGGTGATGGTGGAGATGTGGGATTCGGTGATGGAATGGGATCCCATGAATTGGTCGGTGGTGTTGGTGAAAAAGCCGGTGATCTCCTCCTGCTTGGCCAGGCCAGTTACCCCGATTACAAACTGGCGGAAGGCATTTTGGCTCACCCCCCGCGCCAGCGCCGACAGGGAGTCGATGGCCATGCGGGAGGGCTTGAAGGCCATCATCTCGGTTTTGATCTTCTGCAGGTGGTCTTCCAGGCCGGCAGATTCTGGGTAGGCGCAGATGATCTTGAGGAGGCCCTGCCGCTCGAACTCTTCCAGGTCAATGCCCCAGGAGGAGGCGTTGCGGGACAGCTGCGCCCGCGACTCTTCGTAGGCAAAGAGAATGCAGCGTTCCCCATCCAGGCAGCCCCGCTCCAGGAATTTGCTCACCAGCGAGGTTTTGCCCGTGCCGGTGGCGCCGGTGGCCAAAATAATCGAGTCCTTGAAGAAACCGCCGCCGCACATTTCGTCCAGCTTCTCGATGCCGGAGGAGACCCGCACGTTGGAGGAGCGCTGGGTCAGTTGCATGGCTCCCAGGGGGAAGATGTTGATCCCGTCGTTGGTGATGGTGAAGGGATATTCCCCCTTCATGTGGGTGGTGCCCCGCAGCTTCAAGATCTCGATGGTGCGCCGCCGTTTCTCTCCCTCCAGGATGTTGCGTAGGATCACCACGTTATCGGAGACGAATTCCTCTACGCCGTAGCGGGCGATGGGGCCGTACTCGTCGGTGCGCTCCGTGGTCATGACGGTGGTGACGTTGGCCTGCTTGAGGCGGGCCGTCAGGCGGAACAGCTCCCGCCGCACCACACCGGCAGGGTCGTACTGCTGAAAGATGGCCGTCACCGAGTCGATGGAGACCCGCTTGGCTTTGTATTTGCGAATGGCGTACTGGATGCGCTCGATGAGGGCCGACAAATCAAAGTTGCCGCTCACCTCATAGCCTTCGGGATCGGGGGAGGCATCCAGGATAAACAGTTGGCCCCTGTCGATGAGGGCCTGCAGATCCCAGCCAAAGCTGGAGGCATTGCGAATGATATCGGCGGGGGTTTCCTCAAAGGTGACGAAGATCCCCGGCTCTTGATACTTCACGATGCCGTTGTAAAGGAACTGCATGGCAAACAGGGTTTTGCCGGTGCCGGAGGTGCCGCTGACCAAGGTGGTGCGTCCCAGGGGTAGCCCACCGTGACTGATGTCTTCAAAGCCCTCGATGCCCGTCTGTTTTTTGGGGATCCCTCGCAGCTCTGAGAGATCCGCTCGGTGGTTGTCTGGGGTTGGTTCGGTGGAGTCCTCTGCGGTGTTATCTTGTGGCTTTTCTGGCTCAGAAGGCCCCAATGACTGGTTCATCCCACTCTCCTTGCTCCTGCAGCCTGTCTCAAGCCTCTTCGTCCAATTCTTCGTAGAGCAGATCCAGGCCGATGAGCACTTTCTCGCGGTTGGACAGGTCGCCAATAATCTTCCGCACCGGTGGCGGCAGGATTTTGGCCAAGGTCGGCGTTGCCAAGATCTTATCTTCCTCTGCCAGTTGCGGATTTTTCAAGACATCGATCACCTTCAGGCTGTACACGCCGCGGAACTCCTTTTCTAGGATGTCTTGCAAGGTGCTGAGGGCACGCAGAGAATTGGGGGTGTTGCCCGCCACGTAGAGCTTGAGAACATAGGCTTTGCGAGTGGACATATCTAAGGATCCCTTGGGGCAGGTTTGGGAATGGAGCGGCGGTACATTTCGCTCAGGTGGGCCATCACATCGATCAGGGTAAGGCGGTAATCCAGCAGGATCTCTTCGCTGCGGCCTTCCAGCTTCAATTGTTTGGCAAAGTCTTCCATCAAGTTCATGTGCAGCTCCAGCAGTTGAGCAGCGCCGATATCGGCAAAAAAGGCCAAGGCCACCAGTTCATCGATGCGGGCATTGGCGGTTTCGGGAGACTGAAAGTATTCCAGGACAATCGCCTGGTAAAGGCCGCGCAGCCGTTGCATCAAAGCTCGCTGCTCGTGGGGCGGAAGGCGGCGATAAAACAGCTCCGGGTCACGATGATAGTACACTCCGGCATAGCTCAGCCGTTCTCGCAATTTCTCCGCCAGCCGTCGCTGTTGTTGGTTGCTGTAGGCCAGGTAGGGCTGATCGCTCGGATGCACTGGGCCCTGCGGGAGGCCGCAAGTGGGAGACATCTGCAGAAACAAGGCGATGGCCCGATCCACCAGCAGCTCCAAGACGGAAGGGGATCCCGAAGCGGTACAGTCGGCCCGCACCTGCCCCTTCAGCTCCTGCGGTGAAATGGGACGAACGAGGGTGGCGTTGTGATAGAAAAACTGCTCCCGCTTGAGCAATGCCTTCACCAAAGATGAGGTGGCAGGGATCTGTCCTTCGGTCTCCGGTGTTTCCTTTGGCAGGTGGGATTCTTCCAGCACAATCGCCAACACCGTCGGCAGCAGCAGTCCCCACGCGCAGAGCTGATTGCCCAGATCGTGCAGCTCTTGCAGCCGAGTGGGATCCACCAGGAGCACCAAGCAATCGACATGGCCGTCTTGTCTCCTGAGAGCCTCTAGGAAGGTAGCTTGATCCTGAAAACACTCGACAACAAAGCGTTCAGGGGGTAGCCAGTCCTCGCAAGCTAGGGGCTCTCCTGCTGGCGGCTCCCAATCCAGCAACAGGTTGATGCGCAGTGGATGGGTGTCAGGCAACAAGACAAAGGATGAAGATATATTTCCTATCTTAAATCTGACCGGGATCCGCGCTCACCGGCCAGAGGAAAAGAGCGGGAGAAAAACCTAAACTAGGGGTGAGTGAGCTGCTGCCGAGATCCCTATGGTGCCCCTGATCATCGACTGTGACCCTGGCCAAGACGATGCGGTGGCTCTGCTGCTGGCTATGGCGTCGCCAGAAGAGCTGCAATTGCTGGGCATTACCACGGTGGCTGGCAATGTCTCCTTGGACAAAACCAGCCGCAATGCTCGACAGATCTGTGAATTGGCCGGTCAGCCGCAGATGGGGGTGTATGCTGGCTGCCCCCGACCTCTCTTGCGCCCTCTGGAAACCGCCGAGCAGGTGCATGGCAAAACCGGGATTGATGGAGCGGATCTGCCGGAGCCCCAGATGCCTTTGGGATCCCAGCATGCGGTGGAGTATCTGATTGAAACCCTGATGGCTGCCCCTGAGCCGGTTACCTTGGCTTTGCTGGGCCCGATGACCAACTTGGCAGTGGCCCTGGTGCAGCAGCCCCGGATTGTGGAGCGCATCCAGCGGCTGGTGTTTATGGGGGGATCCGCCTTTGAGGGGAATGTTACCCCGGCAGCCGAGTTCAACATCCTCACCGATCCCCACGCCGCCCAGATCGTGCTCAGCGCCGGGATCCCGGAGGTGGTGATGCTGGGCTTGCACGTCACCCAACAGGTCCTCAGCACGCCGGAGCGGATTGAGCGCATCCGCGCCCTGGGCACCCGCGTTGGGCAGACGGTGGCCAATATGCTCACCTTTTACGGTAAGGTCGACGTAGAACGCTACGGGCTACCGGGAGGGCCATTGCACGACCCTTGTGTGATCGCCTATCTGTTGCAGCCGCAGTTGTTTGAGCTTAAGCCCTGCTACGTCGAGGTGGAAACTGCCAGCTCCTTGAATCTGGGCCGGACGGTGGTGGATCGCTGGGGATCCAGTGGTCGCCTCGCCAATGTTCAGGTGGCTTTTGGGGTGGATGCCCAGGGGTTTTACCACCTGCTCACCGAGCGCTTGGGCCGTTACCAATAATTCCGATAGTCCTTGATAGTTCTGATCCTTAATCCTTGAGGCCAGATCCGAAGGTGGAGAATCCCAGCGCCGTCCAACGTGCCAAGCTGGAGTGGGTGAACCTGCCCACCGCCGTCACCCTGCTGCGGCTGGCAGGGATCCCTTTTGTTTTGCTGGGCCTGAGCCTGCGATCCCCACTGGGGGAGAGGTTGGCCCTCTGGGCGTTCCTGTTGGCGGCGGCAACCGATTGGCTGGATGGCCATTTGGCCCGCCGTTATGGGCTGGTAACGGATGTGGGCAAGGTTTTGGATCCCTTGGTGGATAAGCTGCTGGTGTTGGCGCCGCTGCTGGGCTTGTTGGAGCTGGGGCGGATCCCTGCTTGGGGAGTGTTTTTGCTGGTGGGGCGGGAGCTGGCCATCGCCGGCTGGCGGGTCAACCAGAGCCAGATCCGCGGCGCCAATCTCTGGGGCAAAGCCAAGACGGTAACCCAAATCCTGGCCATTGCTTTGCTGATTCTGGGGTGGCCGGGAGGGATCCCTTGTTTTTGGGTGGCGGTGGTTCTCACCCTGATCTCGGGCCTGACCTACTTGCACGCCGATCATCCCCATCATGCGAAGTCACCCGGCAGGTCATAACCTCTGTCAGATCCCCCCGCCCCTCGCCGACAGAGGAGCATGACTCTAGTCAATAATAAGCTCA
>NZ_JANSIO010000092.1:0-3948 GCF_047462195.1 Synechococcus sp. R3-13
TACTGCCTATATCCTCTGGGCGTTGGGCATCTTCGGGATCTGTGGCGTCCATCGCTTCTACCTGGGCAAGACTGGCACAGGCGTTCTCTGGCTGTTCACCTTTGGCCTGTTGGGCATTGGGCAGTTGATCGACCTGTTTTTGATCCCAGGCATGGTGGAAAATCACAACTTCAAACTGGCAGTTCTACAGGGATCCCAGCCTTCCCCAACGCCTGCAAAGGCCGTTTCAGCGCCTTCTCAGCCCTTGAAAGGTCAAGCTCTGATGCGGGAGATCCTGCGGCTAGCCCAACAGCGGCAAGGGATCCTCACCCTTGCGGAGATAGCTATCGACTTACCTGCCGACTTTGACGAAATTGAAAAGGCGCTGCAAGAGCTGAGCCGGCGGAGCATGGCTTTCCCCGAAAACAACCCGGTCACTGGAGCGGTAGAATACCACTTCCCTCACCTGCTGCACCGCTCCCCCGACCAACGTTCGCTCTAGATGCCCTCCTGCAGACCTCTACTGGGATCCCAGGATCCCTTGACGTTTGGCTAGCCGCATTGCCCAGCGAAAGGCCAGCAGACCCAGGCCGAAGTAGAAAATGCCGCTGGCTAGAGCCATGGCCAAGCGCAGGGGATCCAGCCCTACCTCGCGCACCATCACGTCTCGCAGCAGCCCAGCCCCCGCCGTCATGGGCAGACTTTGCCCTAGCCACCTCAGGGATCCCGGCCATTCTTCCGTGGGAGCAGCCAACAGGAAAAGCAGGCCGAATTGGCTGATAATTAAAAGCTGCTGAATTCGCTTCCAAATTAGAGCAGCGGATCCCAGCAAAAACGAGAAGCCGTAGGCCCCCAGCACCACGCTCACCAAAGGCAACACCAGAGCAGGGGGAAACCGCAACCGGCTGCCCGTCAGCAATAAGATGACGCCCAGAATGACGACGACAATGGAAAAGCGCAACACCAAGCTGGCACAAGCCCGTGCCAAGAAGAGAGTGGCTGCCGAAAATGGCGAGAGCAACACCTGCTCCAAGGTGCCTGTCTGGGCTTCCACCTGCAGGTTGAGGGCGATGTCGTTCACCACAAAAATGACCAGCGTCCAGAGCACATAGCCGATCACCACCGCATCCAACCGTTCGCCAAACTGGGAAGCCGGCCCTGCCACGTACTGAGCGCCGGCAAAGAGGGCATAGAAGAAGAACGTGGTGATCAGGATCCCGCCCAGGGCCTCCGCCGGATAGCGGATGTACTGGATCCAGGCCCGCTTTAGTTCGGCCCAAAACAGGTGGATCACTGGCATTGTCTATCCCCTCTTTTCAACAACTTGAGGAAGATGTGGGTGAGATCGGCTTCCTCTCGTTTGAGGCTGAGCAAGGGCAAAGGCTTCAAGATCTCCAGCACCTGATAGAGCATCTCTGGCGGGCCGCTGAAGCGCATCTGATGGGATCCGAGAATCTCCACCCCTTGGCGGGCCAGTTGTTCAACCCTCCAGGGATCCAGCCCCTGTTCCAGCTCGATCCGGTAAGTACCGACGGCGCCGGCAAAGTGCCGGATCAACTCTCCCGTGGGGGCTTGGGCGATGATCACCCCTTGTCGAATAACGGCTACCTGATCCGAGAGCGCTTCCGCAATATCCAGTTGATGGGTGGTGAGCAAGATGGCTCGACCCGAAGCGGCAATTTGGCGGATCAGGGATTTCACCGCTTGCGCCGATTCCACATCCAACCCCAGGGTGGGCTCATCCAGCAGCAACAGGGCCGGCTGGTGCAGGAGGGCGACGGCAATGGCCACCTTCTGCTGCATGCCCCGCGAAAGGGTTTGCACGGCCACATCTTGTTTCTCCTGCAGGCCAAAGGTCTCCAGCAGCTCTAACCCCCGTTGCCGAGCGGTTCTGGGGGATAGCCCCCGCAGCACACCGAAGTACTCCAGGTTCTGTAGGGGGGTCATCCGCCAGTAGAGGTTGCGATTGCCTTCCAGCACTGCCCCCACCTGGGCCAGGGCCCCCGGATCGGTATGGGGATCCCGTCCGAGAACGCACACTGTGCCCGCGTCGGGTTGGATCAGGCCGGCAATCATCTTAATGGTGGTGGTCTTGCCGGCCCCGTTGGGCCCCAAAAAAGCCAGGATCTCCCCTGCTGCCAGCGTCAGGGAGACATCCACCACCGCCCGCACCTCCCTGCCTCCTTGCCGGTAGGTTTTTTGGAGGTGGTGAGCTTCTAGAACTTTCATGACGCGAACCCGATGCAAACGCGAAGCCGATGCAAAAAGGAGCGCTGAAGAGAGGAGGGCCGGCCATTCCACTCTCTCACACCAGAGCATGGGCCCGCCTCGAGAGGGATCCGGCAAGATCTAGGGGGTCATTGGGATCCCAGCCTCCATCCGGCTCAGGGCCAGGCTCATCTTGTCCAGCCACTGCAAAAGGCTCTCCAGTTGCTGCGCTGCCGGTACCATCCCCAGACCCCGCACCGTCACCTTGCCCGGTTGGTAAACAAAGCGAGGCTGCAGGTGAGTGGGCAGGGCCTCTTTCAGGCGATTCCAAGCGGGCTCCTCCATGGGGGTTTCCAAAAGCACATGCTCTTTGGCCGGTTTGATGCGGGAAAAGCCCAGGGCTCGGGCCAGCACCTTCAGCTCCATTACCCGCAGCAGCTCCTGAGTGGGCTTGGGCAGGGGGCCAAAGCGGTCTTGCCATTCTTGGGCAATTTGCAACAGCTCGACCCGAGAGCCGGCAGCAGCCAGGTGTCGATAAGCCTGCATCTTTTGATCTTCGTCGGGAATATAGCTTTGCGGGATCATAGCGGTTACATTGAGGTCAATTTGTGTGTCCTCCACCTGTGGGATCTCCTGGCCGCGAATTTCTCGAATAGCCTCTTGCAGCATTTCCAGGTAAAGATCGAAGCCCACCGCATTGACTTGCCCGGATTGTTCCGTTCCCAGCAGGTTGCCAATGCCACGAATTTCCATATCCCGCATTGCCAACTGATAGCCGGATCCCAGTTGGGTAAATTCCTGAATGGCCTGTAGGCGTTTGCGGGCCTCCTCGGTGAGGATCCCGTCTTCTCGGTAAAACAGCCAAGCATGGGCTTGGATCCCAGCCCGGCCCACCCGCCCCCGCAGCTGGTATAGCTGAGCCAATCCAAACTCCTGAGCATTTTCAATCAAAATGGTGTTGACGCGGGGAATATCCAAACCGGATTCGATAATCGTCGTGCAGACCAGGATATCGATTTCCCCATTGTTAAAAGCCAGCATCGTTGCCTCTAGCTCCCCTTCCGGCATCTGCCCGTGGGCAATGGCAATGCGAGCACCGGGCACCCACTCCCGCAATTTGGCACTGGTTTCTTCGATGCCTTCAATGCGGTTGACGACATAGAAGACTTGACCGCCGCGATCCAACTCTTGGCGGATAGCCGTGCGGATGACTTCGGGGTTGTAGGGAGAAAGGTGAGTTTTGATAGGCCGGCGGGAAGGAGGCGGAGTTTGGATCAAGCTCATTTCCCGCAAACCCGACAAGGCCATATACAGAGTGCGGGGAATAGGGGTGGCGGTGAGGGTGAGTACATCCACCTGGGTTTTGAGAAGTTTGATTTTCTCTTTTTGGTTGACGCCAAAGCGCTGCTCTTCGTCAATAACCAAAAGGCCTAAATCCCGAAATTGCACATCCTTGCCCAAAAGCTGGTGGGTGCCCACCACAACATCCAGTTCGCCACTCTTGAGACGGGATAGGATTTCTTTTTTCTCCTCCGAGGTGCGGAAGCGGTTGAGCAAGCCCACTTGAATAGGATAGGGAGCAAAGCGCTCTTTGAGGGTGTGGTAGTGCTGCTGGGTAAGAATGGTGGTTGGCGCCAGGAGAGCTACTTGCTTGCCGGCGGTTACGGCTTTGAAAATGGCACGGATTGCCACCTCTGTTTTGCCAAAGCCCACGTCCCCACACAGCAGCCGATCCATAGGGCGTGGAGATTCCATATCCCG
>NZ_JANSIO010000093.1:0-16925 GCF_047462195.1 Synechococcus sp. R3-13
TGAGCTTATTATTGACTAGAGTCATGCTCTCTCGGTCTTGTTCGGCCAGCTCCTGGATGGCCTGTTGGTACACCTGGGCAGGTGTGGATCCCTGGTTGACTTGCTTCAGCCAGCGTTGGGCCTCATTGCCCTGGTGGAGCAGGGTTTGCAAGGGAGCTAGAAAACAGCCCAAGCCTTGAGGTTGGCCAATACGCCAAGCTTCGGTCAGCAGCTCTTCGATCCACTCTTGGGCCGCCCGTTCCCGGCCTGTCTGCCAATCGACCAAACGAGATTGCAGCGATTCTCGGGCAGCAGCCTGCTCGTTGGCTTCGCAAAGGCTCTCCAGCTCTGTTGGGGTAAAGGGCCCCCGCAAGGGATCCAGCGCTTCCGGCTGGGCCAGCAACTGCCAGAGACGGGCTTCCACCAAGGCGGTAATCGCCAGAACCATTACCGGATCCCCCACCAGATCGCAAATGCGCAGCTCCACGCGGTTGAGGTGGTAGGGCCGCTCCGGGCCGTTGGGCCGTACCGAGGCCCACAGGTGGCGCACATTCTGCATGGTGCCCAAGGCTAGCTGCTCCTGGATCCAGGCAATGTAGTGGGCGTGATCCCGGAAGAAGGGCACCTGAGCCGGCGTTTTGGGGAACACCTGCCAACGGCTGGAGTGGGATCCCGTCACCCGTCCGTCCAGAAAAGGAGAGGAAGCGCTCAGAGCTAGGTAGAGAGATGCTTCCGCTCGCAGCAGGCGACAGGCCCGGAAGATGGCCTCGGTACCTGGCAGGCCAACATTGATGTGAATGCTAGCAGTTACCACCCGCGTGCCATAGGTGCGCTCGATGTAGTCGTGGTAGGGGTTGCCGGGATCCGACCGCTCGAAGTGGTCGCTGCCGCCCAAAGCTAGCGTGCTCCCTGGCAGAAGGGTGTAAGGGCCAAGACGGCGCAAAAATTGCCGCAACTGTAGGCGAGGCCGCAACAAGGCACAGAGCAGGTCTTCGTAGCGGCGAAGGGGAGGGGTGATATACTCCACGTTGCGCCGATCCGGCTCTCGCACAAACCCTGGCAAAGCTTGGCAAATGCGATCCGACAAGCCCACCACTTCCCCGGCGGCGGTGCCGGTGTACATTTCCACCTCAAAGCCCTTGGTCAACAGCACAGGCCAGCCTCCAGCCGCAGCCTCACCAGTCTAACCTTTCTCTTCTCCCCTCATTGTCCTGGGGTTTGGCAGGGAATTGGCCGATGGTAGGGAAGTTTCTCGACCTGTTCTAGAGCCGTTTTATAATATATTTACACTCTCACTCTTAGAGGGTGTCAATTGAACCAAGCGGTATCTCAAAAGTCCTAGATTTTGGCAAGGAATCCACAGGGCCTTAGGGTGGAGATCAAAAAGGAACCACGACCTCTGGCAGGTGAACCTTGCCGATGATTACCAAGATGATTACCAAGAAGAAATCAAAGTGCCATCTTCACCCTTAACGATTCAGCGATGAGCTTTTCTCTCAGTCATCTGTTGCAGCGAGGTCGGCAGTACCTTGCCCCTTTCTTAGGGCAAATCTTGCTGCCCAGTTTGGCCTTGACAGTGCTGCAGATCTTTATGATCTTCCTCTGGAGTGAGGAGAGCGATTATGTTTCCATCTTCAAGGGCCTAACTCAGTGGGATAGCCATTGGTATCTCGGCATCACGCGGCGAGGGTACCAGTTTGTGGGCTTTGACAAGATTGCCTATGAGCAGAGCAACGTGGCTTTTTTCCCCGGCTATCCCCTGGCGGTGGCCGGAATCAGCCGCCTTTTGAGAGTTGACCCTGAACTGGGGCTTTACCTAACTGCTCAGCTCTTTTGCTGGCTGATGTGGGTTTACCTTTTCCTGTTTTACCGCAGGTGGCAAGTCTCCCCGCTCTGGCAAATTTTGGCGAGCTTGATTATTTTCATCTATCCCACCAGCTTTTACCTGGTCGTGGGCTACAGCGAATCTTTGTTTATGGCCAGCCTGTTGGGCTTTTTCTACTGGTCAGTTTATTTGGACTCCCCTCGGCGAATGCTCTTAGCTGGGATCCACGGCTTGGTGATGAGTGCTACTCGGATTGTCGGCTTGCCGGTGGCGCTGCTCCCTTTTTTGAATCTCCTGAAAGCGGGGGAGAGAACCCAAGCCCGCCGTTGGTTTTGGACGAGTATGGCAGCGAGCTTGGCTCTGTTGGGTGGCCTGGGCTTTTTCCTCTATTGTCAGCTTCGCTTTGGCCGCTGGGATCTCTACATGGAAATGCAGCCCTATTTTGGCTCCAGTTCTCCCAATTACCTGGCCATTCTTCAAGCTCACACTTATACCCACCTCTTTTCCCCTGGCTATTGGCAGTCCCTATTCTCTTCTTCTGCTGCTTTGAGAGATGGAGGATGGGGAATTTCTGCCAGTCAACTGTTTGTCCCTCTCACCTTGGGATCCCTGCTTGTTACAGGCTTGATGGATGCGGCAGGAGTTATGGTGGGTAAAAGCCAATGTTGGCGGGAGCGGTTGGGATTTCACCTGGCTGCTTGGGCCATGTTTTACATCGCTGCGGCTGCCGTGAGTTCCCTGGGCCAGCGAAGCATGAGCCGCTATTGCCTGCCGGTTCACATCGTGCAGGTGCTGGCGTTGGTGCATTGGGCCAAACACACCGATTTCAGCTTCATCCCCCAGCGGATGCGGCCCTATCTTGGTGTCGCCTTGAAGCTGGGATATGGGCTGCTGGCTTTCATTTTTTTTGCCCTCAACCAAATCCTCACCTGGCGCTACGTCCACCATCTCTGGGTGGCTTGACTCCGCTTTCCTGAAGATAGGATGTGAGGGATCCCAACTTCTCACCGGCTGAGAGCTGTGGCGTTCTCTTCTCCCCGCAAGTCTCCCCGTCAAAAATCAGCCTCGCGTGTCGCTCAGACCCTTGAGCCCGCCAAAATTTACCCCTGCCCGTGCTGCCACCAAGGTCAGTTACGCCTGATCACCCTAACCGAAGCCTTCGGGTGTAGCCGTTGCCAGCATATTTTTGCCATCACCCCCGACCGCCTGTACATCGAGCAACTGGCCGTTTCCTATCCCTACCGCAAAATGTGGTTCTGGAACGGCTACCAATGGGTGTTGCGGCGGGAAAACACCCTACAGGGATCCGCGCTCTTGGGCCTCACCCTCAGCTTGGGCATTGTCTTGGCGGTTGGGTTCATCGGCGCAGTGCTCTTCCCGACCCAAACCCAGTTGCTCAGTTGGTTCATGATTCTCGGCTTGTTGCTAACGCTGCTGATGGTAATGGCGATCCTGCTGCTGCGGCGGCCCTGAGACTTACGAGATCTGATCCGGCAACCGGTTTCTAGAGTCGGCAGCCCTGACACTTGTGGATTCAACCATTTCTTGTTAGCAGTGTTAGCAGTGGTCTGGAGAAAGCGGCGGATCTGTCTCTGATGGGCTAGGCGGGAGAAGTTCAAGTGACAGATTTCGGTTCAGACTTTGACTTAGGTACCACTCTGCGACAGGTACGCCGTTTGCTACCCCAACTGCAGCGGTTGAGCAGCCAAATCAAGCGCCAGGCCCTGCTGGCTCTCTCGCGGTGTTTGCTGGAGCGCTCCGATCTGCTCCTGGAAGCCAATACCCTTGACCTGGAAAGTTGCCGCGAGCAAACCGTACCGGAGTGGATCCTCAACGGCCTGAAGCTCACCCCCGAGCGCCTACAGCGATCCGCCCAGTTGCTGACTCTCCTGGCCCAGCAGCCGGATCCCATTGGCAAGCTGGAGAAAGGGCACCGCCAGGAGAATGGCCTGTTTATTGGCCGCTACCGCGTTCCATTGGGGTTGATCGCTCTGGTCTACGAAATCTACCCCGAGTTTGCCTTAAATGGCATTGGCATGTGCCTAAAAACAGGAAATGGCGTGATTTTGGCCAGCAGCGGTCCCATCCAGAAAACCCACCAGGCTATGGTCAACCTGTTGGCAGAGACGGCTTATGAGCACGGGATCCCGGAAGGGGCCATTCAAACCTTGCCCGCCCAAGACCAAACGGCGGATCCCCAAGTAGATTCCCCACTATTGCCGTTGTTACAGCAAACCCGCTACCTCGACCTGGTGATTCCCTGCGGTCGCCCCGGCTGGGTGGAGTTCCTGTTGCAGGCCAGCAAAGTGCCGACTCTGGCTACCCATTTGGGCTACGGCCACATCTATCTGGATCGCACTGCCCCTTGGCCCTTGGTCAAATCGGCTTTGTTGGATCCCCTGGCCCAGTACGGCTCAGAAGGGATCCCTATCTATCAGCCCCTCACCCTCTGGCTGCTGATCCACACCGATTGGGCCGCCAACCATCTGACCGCCTTGGTGGAGGACTTGCTGGGTCACGGGATCGCTGTACAGGCAGCAGCACCCATCCTAGAGCAGTTCCCGCAGCTCCAGCCGCTTGGGGAAGGCTTTGACTCGACGGAACGACCTCATCTGCGCCTGCAGCCCATTGCCGACCTGACGGAGGCGATCGCCTGGATCAACAAAAATGGTTGCCGTCAATCGGAGACGATCCTCACCGATAGCCAATCGGCGGCCCAACGCTTTCTCCAGGAAGTAGATGCCGCCCTGATCCACATCAACACTTCCCCCCTCTCAGCAGGCCGGGGAGCTGGGATCCCCACGTTGGGAGCGTTTCGCGACCTGTCTTTGGGCATTTCTACCCAGCGGCTGCACGTGCGCGGGCCCATCGACGTGGAAGCCCTGACAACGGTGAAGGTGGTGGCTCAGGGTGACCTGTAGAGCTGGAAGGTTGGTCGGCCCGCCCAAGGACCCGAGAGCTGCGATGAGGCTGGAGAAGAATAAGAATAGTAAAGAATAGATCGACATCAGCTCACCATCCAACCGAGCCCAAAGGGAGGACTTTTTTGGGGATCGACCTTCGCAGTTACGTGTTTTTGGATCGGCTGCAACCCCAGTATGCTGCTTATCTGGGCACAGTAGCCTACGGCTTTTTGCCCCTGCCTGGGGACACTTCTTTGTGGGTCGAGATTTCCCCCGGCATCGAGATCAACCGCGTTATGGATATTGCCCTGAAGGCCACCTCGGTGAGGCCGGGGCTGCAGGTGGTGGAACGCCTCTACGGCCTTCTGGAAGTACACTCCAGCAACCAAGGGGATACCCGCACCGCCGGACGGGCGATTCTGGCTGCCTTAGGGGTGAGTGAACAGGAGCGCCTCAAGCCCCGCATCATCTCCAGCCAGATCATCCGCAACATCGATCCCCACCAAACCCAGTTGATTAACCGTTCCCGCCGTGGCCAAATGCTCCTGGCTGGCCAAACCCTCTACATCCTGGAGGTGCAACCGGCAGGCTATGCCCCCCTGGCTGCCAACGAGGCAGAAAAATCTGCCCAGATCAACATCCTAGAAGTGATGCCTTTCGGTAGCTTTGGCCGCGTGTACTTGGGAGGGGAAGAGCGAGATATTCTGGCCGCCTGCCGCGCTGCCGAAGCCGTTTTGGCGGGGGTTTCCGGTCGGGAGCCCCTCTTGTTGCCTGAGGAGGTGTAGCCAATGGCAGACTCCGATCCCAAGCCAAGATCGCCCCTGTCGCAACGCCGGGATCCCTCTTCAGCGGAGCAAGTGAGGCTGTTGACGGAGCTGGCCGCTCCCTATCGCAGCTTGCGGTGCTTCATCTACTTGGCGGTGGGGTTCTCGGCTACCATCGGGGCGTTTGTGTTTTTCTTTCGAGCCCTGGCGGGACGGGACTTGAACACCACCTTGCCCAGCTTGGCCTTGCAGTTGGGGATCCTGGCCGGCGCCATCGGCCTAAACAGGCTGGAAAACCGCTCTCACCAGAAGGTGATCAGACAGGTCAAACAACGCTTGGGCATGCAGCAAGACTCCCAGGAGCCCCAACGGTCGGCGGACAGTTAGCCCGCCCATTCCCCGCAGCCCCTTTCTCAATCCAGATCAAAGTCATCATCATCCGCGTCAGCACTGCGCAGATAGCGGCGCTGAGTTTGGCGAGCGGGATCCCCTTGTGACCACTTTTGGACAATTTGGACACCCAGAAAGGTCAGAAAGGCCCCCAAAGCCACAAACGTGAGAAGTGGGATCGCCAGGATCACCACTGCGCCCAGGACATAGATAGCCACCTTGGGCAGAGACGGATCCACCCCCCAGCGGCGGCTGCGCACCCAATCGGTGAGCTGCTGATCCCATTGGCGCAGGCGAGGCCTGTTCTCCTCGAAGATCTCCAGCAAAATTGGCCCCAGACGACGCAGATTGCCCTGAGTTTGCCTTCGCCAATCTTGCACCGAGCGCCCCATGTTCGGGATCCCTTGTCCTGTCATCTTCAGGCCGATCCTAGCCCAACCCCAGCAACCTTCCCATTGGCCCACCGGATGTAAATTTGTTTGAACATTTGGATCGGAGATTTTGGAGGCTTCCCAGGACTACAGTACACTGAGGGCACTGGCGCAGCGATGTTGCTGCCATGCCGATTCGGTAAACCTTTTTTTAACGTTTCAACCTGCTCGACTGGAGAACGCTAATGGCTCACTCGGTCAAGATCTACGACACCTGCATCGGCTGCACTCAGTGTGTGCGGGCTTGTCCCACCGACGTGTTGGAGATGGTGCCCTGGAAGGGAAAAAACAAAGCTGGGATGATCGCTGCCGCTCCCCGCACCGAAGACTGCGTTGGCTGCAAACGCTGTGAAACCGCTTGTCCCACCGATTTTCTGAGCATCCGAGTCTACCTTGGCCCCGAAACCACCCGCAGCATGGGCTTGGCCTACTGAGTTGCTGGGGGCTGGTTGCATCCTGATTTGCAATTGCCTATAAATTACTGGCAAAAGCTTCACCGAGAGTTTGGCGTGCAAGCCCCGGCATTGATGCCTGGGAAAGAGTCGTCATCAAGCTTAACCAAAAAACTGGGTTTAAAGCCCCGTCCTTCCAGGGCGGCTTTGCACTATGCTGCCTGTAGCGGCGGGGTAGTCAACCGCTCTTGCCTAACGCCTGCTGTCCGCAAGTCCCCCCTTCGGGGGGATTCATAGAAAGCAAATTCGAAAGCATTTGAAAAGCCAAGTAGCTTTTGGAACGTTCCGCTCGTAGGGCTTCCTGCACCAACTGTTCTCTGGTGGTGTGGTTGAGTAGCTCTTTCAGACTATCGGGGGTCATCAGAGATTGGATCCCAGTTAACCGCCGGCCATTAAGCGGTTTCTGACCCTTTCTACCTCCCAACCGACCTGGAAACCTAGAAGTGGAGATCCCAAACGGGGAAAAACCCCACCAGCAGCTCCACGATCACCAAAGCCGGTAGCAAGTTGGCCACCCGCAGGCGGGCCAGGCCGAGCAGGTTGAGGCCAATGCCCAAGATCAGGATCCCACCGGTGGCCTCCAAGGCGGCGATCAGGTCTGGGCGCAACAGAGGCTGCAACTGCCGCGCCAACAAAGCCACTCCCCCCTGAACCAGGAGCACCGGCACCGCAGAAAATAGGGTGCCCCAGCCAAGGCTGGCGGTGAAGGCGAGGGTGGCGATCCCGTCCAAAGCGGCTTTCACCAACAACAGCGAGGGATCCCCCAATCCATCCTGGATGGATCCCAGCAGGGTCATGGGGCCGACCACAAACAGGATGCTGGTGGTGACGAAGGCACGGGTAATCGGGTTGGGGCCCAGCCAACGGCTTACCTGCTTTTCCAGGGCCTGGCCAATCCGCTCAAAAGCAGCCTCGATGTCAATCCACTCCCCCAGCACAGCTCCTGACATCAGAGCAACCAAAACCGTTACCGCTTGGGCGGCACTGCCGAGGGTGAGGGCCATTTGGATCCCTAAGACCAGCACCAGGGATCCCATGGCTTGCAAAAGGGTTTGGCTCATTCGCTGGGGCAGGCGGCTACCTACTCCCCAACCAAGGCCGCTCCCCGCCAAGATGGCGAGGGTATTGACGAGAGTGCCGGTGCCGGGAGGAGCCATAGACTTTTTAGCGCCCAGACTTTCCACTCTCAGTTTCCGATAAAGACCTGTCCCAAGCCTGCGCGGAAGCACCTATGCAGATTCAGCTATTCCCGCTGCCAATCCTGGCTATACTGAGGACACGCCTACCTGATCAGATGGGGGCTTTCACTCCACGAAGACATCCGATGAGCTTTTGGAAGGGCCTGTTCGGGGCAGCAGGGGCCGCTTCGACGAAAGAGTTGGCGCAAAAAACGACGGCCAAAGCTGGTCATGTTGCCGCGCAGCGCAGTCGCGACCGTCAGGAAGTGGTGGCGGTACAGGGCGAGTCCATCCTGTTCAGCTTGGATCCCAACTTGGATCTGTACGAGCTGGAGGAGCTCTGCGATGCGGTGGGATGGTCGCGTCGTCCCATTCCCAAGGTGAGAAAAGCCCTGCAGCACAGCTTTTTGGTGGTGTCGATGTGGCAGCAGCGGGGCAGCTATCGTCGCCTCATCGGCTTTGCCCGGGCAACGTCCGACCACGCCTTCAATGCCACCATTTGGGACGTGGTGGTTCATCCCGATTTCCAGGGCAAGGGTCTGGGCAAGCGGCTGATGGAAAAGGTGATCCAAGAGCTGCGCGCCCAAGACATCAGCAACATCACCCTTTTTGCCGATCAAGGGGTGGTCAGCTTTTACGAGCGGCTGGGCTTCACCCCCGACCCCGAGGGGATCAAAGGCATGTTCTGGTATCCCCGCTAGCGTATGGCTCCTCTGGTGATTTTGCCCGGTTATCTGGCGGGCGCGTCGGAGTATGAGCCCTTGCGTCAAGAGCTGGAAGCCCGCGGCTATGCGGCACGGGTGGTGCCGTTACGGGTGCGCAGTTGGTTTCCCACGCTGGGGGGAAGGCCCGTCACTCCCATCCTGTGGGCGCTGCGAGAGGCCATCCAAAAGACCTGCGCTGAGTTTGGGGTTGACCGGGTTAACCTGGTGGCCCACTCCGCCGGCGGCTGGATTGCCCGCATCTACCTGGGATCCGTGCCTTACGGGGGACAGGTGTGGCAGGGGCGGGAGCACGTCGCTACGCTGATCAGCCTGGGATCCCCTCACATCAGCCGGGAGCGCTGGACGAAGCGCAATTTGGACTTTGTCAACACCCACTATCCGGGGGCCTTTTGGCCCGAGGTGAACTATGTGTGCGTGGCGGGCAGAGCCATTCAGGGGCGGCGCTTGGGCCTGGGATCCCTGTGGCGACAGGAGGATTATCTGGCTTGGCTGGCCTACAACAGCTATTGGCTCACGGCTGGACAGGGGGAATTGTGGGGCGATGGCATTATCCCCATCGAGGCTGCCCACTTGCAGGGGGCTGTCAATCTCACCCTGCCCGACTGTTACCATTCCGGTCGGGGTGGACGGCGCTGGTATGGATCCCCCGAGGTGGTGGAAACCTGGGCTCGGTATTTGGCTTAGGGCCTGCCTTTAGCTGCTGGGCTCGCTCGGGTCGGCAAGGGAAGTCTCGGGCAAAGAGGCGGCGGATTGGCGGCGTTCCTGCTGGCGTCGGGCGGCTTTCACCATCTCCTCGACCACAGCCCGCGCCTGCTTCATGCGATCCAAACTACTCCGATAGAGCTCCAGATCCTTTTTCACCCGCTCTGCCGAAAAGGGCAGCTTGCCCACCACATCCTCCAAAAAGCGGCGGGTGCGCTCTTCCGCTTCTTTGTAAAGGGACTTGGCCACGGCTTCATAGGCTGTATAAAGGCCAACAGCCAAGACCCGGCTGTAGGCATAGGGCGGCTGAGTCATGCGCTCCAAAATGGCTTTCAACCCGCCCACATCTTCCGCCTCTGGCTTGAGGCAAAGGAGATCCAGTCTCTGACGGGGATCCCCGCTGCTCATCAACTCCAGCAGATCGCGGGCATTCTTGCGCAACACCTCCGGCTTGAGGTGCAAAGCCTTACAGAGGGCGTTGAAAATGGCTTCTCGCTGTTCGGGGGGTTGGTAGGCTTCCATCAGCCCGTCGTAGAGGGTGACCATCCCCAAGGCAAAAAACGGATCGTAGATGAAGGTGCTGTTGACGGTGGTCAGGTGCAGCTCGACCAACAACTCCTCCACCACCCGGCGATAGACGGCGTTGATCGGGCGAGGGTAGGCGCTGAAAAAGGCCGCTTTGGTGGCGGAGAGGGTGCGAACAGGATTCACAGGCAGACAAAAAAAGGTGAGCTTGAGGACGGCTTTCTCTGTTCTATTCTCGCCTGTGGTGACCCTGAGGGCAAGCGACGACCAATACAGCCGCATCTTGGCTCCGCTATGGTGAATAGATGGGTGGGAGGATGGGTTGAGAGCGGCGATGGCAACAACAGACGTGACGGTGGTGGTGAAGATCGGCACCTCCAGCCTGACAGATACTCAGACCGGCTTGTTGCGTCTTTCGGTGTTGGGGCCGCTGGTGGAGGTGCTGACCCACCTGCGCAGGCAGGGGTATGCGGTGATCTTGGTCTCCTCTGGGGCGGTGGGGGTGGGCTGTGCTCGCCTTGGCTGGCGGCAACGACCGACGGCTATTGCCGAGAAGCAGGCGGTGGCTGCGGTGGGACAGGGGCGGTTGATCCGCCTTTACGATGACCTCTTCTCGGCTCTGAACCAGCCAATTGCCCAAGTGCTGCTCACCCGCGGCGATCTGGTGGAGCGCAGCCGCTACGTGAACGCCAATCGCACTTTTGCCCAACTGCTGCAGATGGGGGTTATTCCCATCGTCAACGAAAACGACACGGTGGCAGTGGAGGAGCTGAAATTCGGCGATAACGACTCGCTTTCGGCGCTAGTGGCCAGCATGGTGCAGGCCAAGTGGCTTATCCTGCTCACCGATGTGGACAAGCTCTATTCGGCTGACCCCAACCGAGATCCCTCTGCCCAGCCCATTGAGCGGGTGTTGCCCGGGATCCCGCTACAGGTGAAGGCCGAAGCCCAGGGGAAAAGCGGCTGGGGCACCGGCGGCATGGCCACCAAACTGACCGCTGCTCAAATTGCTACAGCTGCAGGGGTAACGGTGGTGATCACCAATGGCAAACGGCCTGAGCAGATCCCGGCAATTCTGGCCGGCGAGGCCATCGGCACCCGCTTTGATCCGGCTCCTCAGCCCGCCAGCGCCCGCAAGCGATGGATTGCCTACGGCCTCATCCCCGAGGGATCTTTGACTTTGGATGAGGGGGCGGTACGAGCGGTGTGCGAGCAAGGGCGCTCGCTGTTGCCGGCAGGGATCACAGCCATTTCTGGGGAGTTTGAGGCGGGGGCTGCCGTGCGCCTGTGCGATCCCAGCGGCCAGGAGGTGGCGCGGGGCCTGGTGAACTACAGCGCCGAGGAGCTGCGGCAGATTAAGGGCAAAAAAACCGCCGAGATTCCCCGCATCCTGGGCTACGAAGGGGTTGATACTGCCGTCCACCGGGATAACTTGGCCTTGCTCAATTGAGGCCATGGGTGAGGCCATGGGGGCGAGTCCAGGCGCGGTGCTCTGCACCACTAGCACGAATGGCTACAACGGCGGGATCCCAACGCCTATTCTTCCAACTGCCAGGGATCCTGAGCCAGCACCTCATCGAAAACCCGCGGGGGGCGCACGGCCATCAGCACCTGGCCCAACAGGGGAGAGGAGGGCGAGTCTTCTATCCACTCCACCGCCAGGGATCCGGCCCGATCCACCAGGAAAAATCCCGCCATCTGAGCTCCCTCCCAAACCCGAGCGGCGCGATCGACCACCAGCAAAACCGGATCCTGTTCTTCACCGGCAGGCACCGGCAAACCCAACAGGGATCCCAAAAGCCGGTTTTCCACCTGAAGGATCACCGGATCCCCGGCCTTTTGAATCACCGGCCAAGCAGGCAAGGCCATCCAAGTCTGCTCCGCCGGGCTGTTGACCCAGCCAAAGGGCCCTTGCGGCTCGCTGGGGGGGATCCCTTCCCAGGCGGCAGTTGCAAGAGGCAGGGATCCGGCCACCGGCAGCAGTCGCGGCAGATCTTCTTCCAAGCGAAACACGGACAGCTTGGGCAAAACGCTGCGTTGGGGGCGGGAGCTGGTGGCAATCGTGGACAAGAGCTGCTCCACCTGTCGGCGGGCTGTATCACTGTGGACATACTGAAACGCTCGACCGATAGCCCGAGTTCGCTCCTGCAGATCGCGGGTTTGCTGGGCCGTTCTCCAGGCTTGATAGGCTACCGCATCGCCGGGGTGATCCGTAAACCCTTCCGGAAGCTGTTGGAGCTGGGCATAATTTTTCACGGCGCGGGCGATCTCATGAGCATCAGCGGCATTCAAATGGCGACTGAAGATAAATTCCGCCACCCGAACCCGATCCTGTGGAGAGAGAATGCGCAACTCGTAGAGGATATCGCTGCCTTTATGGGCAAAATGCCCCAGAACTTCTGGGCTGGCTCCTGCTTTGGCCATCCCTTCGTAAACCTGGGCCGCAACAAGGATCTGGTTTTGGTGAATGGGCTCAAACCCCGTCGCCTCGAAGATGGCCTGCGGGGTCATTTTCTGTTGTTGCAAGGTTTGGCATGCTTTGGCCCAATCCAACCAACGGCCCTCTTTGCGGCGCAGCCGCTCTACCAACAAGCTGGGATCCTCTTCCACAGCAGCAGGTTCCGGCAGATACTGACTCATGCTTGTTCTCCAACAGGCTGGACAGATCACCACTCCCCTGGTCCACAGCCCAGCAGAGCTGGCCGGGCATCTGGCCAAACTTGATCTTCAAACTTGATCTTAGGGCTGATAGCGGTTCTGGCCGAGTCCGGTCGCGACAGCGGGACGGAGTCCTTGGCGCAACTCTAGATCGCTGGATTGCACAGTATCACCTGGGAAGGCTGTCCGCTCACCGGCAAGCGGTTCAGATCCAATTGCCAAAGCTGGAACTGGGGGGGCTTTTCTGCTTTGGGCACTTGCAGCCAAACCTTGCCTCTTTGGCCCACCTGCAACACCTGTGAGCCGTTAGGCACAGCTACTTGGGCCAAGGGATCCCCTTTTTCACTGTACAGCCAGAGGGAAGTGGATTGCTCGCCCTCTCGACACAGCAGCAGCACGCCCCAAGGGGCCTTGGCCATCTGGACAGGTTGCCCTTTCAAGAACCAGCGGCGCACCCGCAGCGGATTCACCTGCACCGAGTGGAGATAGGGGCAGCAACCTTGCTGGCCTTCCCTTCCCTCATCTGTTGCCGCAAAGAGCAACCGTTCTCCCAAGCTGATCACCCCCCCTTGGGGATCCAAGGGCAGGCGATAGCGAATGGGCTGGGATCCCGTCTGCAGAGACCAACCGGTCGCGACAGTGGGATGGTGTCCCTTGGGATAGGGCAAGAGGCTCATCTCCACCCACTGCTGCCCCACACCTGTCAACAAAACCAGATGCTCCGAGAGGGCCAGCAAGCGGGACAGGGATCCCTGCCAAGGCCAACGAAAATAGCAGCGGGAATCGGGGAAAGGCTGTGTTCCTGTCGACGTGGCCGGCTGCCATTGTACGGCCCCCAACTCTTGGGCGGTGGCCCAGACCAGCTCCTGTCGCTCTGCCAGCCAGGTGGCCTGCCAATCCTCCTCAAAGCTGAGCAAGGTGCGGATGCGGCTGGGGCTGAGGTGCAAAAGGCTGCTTCGGGAGAAGGCCAGGGCTTCCGGGAAGGTGTTCAAGGGCAGCACCGCCCGAATTGGCTCGTCCAGGGAAAAACGGGCCAAAGCAGGGGATCCCAGGGCAAGGTTCTGGAGCTCCAGCCATTCCAGCCTCTGGGGGGTCACCCGCAACAGCAGCGGGGATCTGGAGCCGCTGGGATCCTCGCAGATGCAGAACTTTTGCTCGGCCAGGAACTCCATCCCGCCAGTGTCAACAGAGCCCAGATCCGGCAGATCCCAAACCTGTACCCCAGGGGGCGGCCATCTGGGCAGGCGAGGGCCAACCCAACAACTGGCCGGCTCTTGCCACTCTTGGGCAACCACCGCCAAAGCCGACCGCATTTGGGCAGCAGTGCGGAACCGCCGCAAGGGCAACTTGCGTAGGGCTATCTCCAGCACCTCCCGCAGCGGGGCAGGGATCCCTTCGGGACAGACAAACGGCTGGTTGAGGTGGGCGTGCATCAACTGGCCGGGGGATCCGGAAAAAGGCCGCCGGCCTGTCAACAGCTCCAGCAGGATGATCCCCACCGCGTAGAGATCGGAAGCGGGACTGAACTGGCCATAAAACCGCTCCGGGGCCATGTAGGCAGGGGATCCGGTGGCGCTGATCTCATCGGGAAGAGGCTGGGAGTGGCGGGCAATGCCAAAGTCTGTCAGCTTCAGTTGCCAGCCCTGGGGCGTGGGCTTGAGCAGGATGTTCTCGGGCTTGACATCGCAGTGGATCACCCCCTGCCGGTGGGCATGATCTAACCCGGCCAAAATCTGATCCACAAAGCCCAAAACCTGCTTGACCGGCAGCCACAGCCCTTGCTCCACCTGGTCGATCAGCTCCCGCAGCGTGCCTCCCTCGCAGTACTCCAACACCAGGTAGCGACCTTCGCGGGCATGTTCGAGGGCGTAGCAGCGGGTAATGTTGGGGTGGTTGAGGGTGAGCAGATGGCGCAGCTCCCGCAGTAGATTTTGGGTGGGAAAGCGCTCCGCCGGCAGCTCCTTCAGGGCCACCAGGTCTCCTCCTTGACGGGGACGGGCACAGAATACACGCCCGTACTGCCCTTGGCCGGCCAAACCCAACATTTGGTAGCTGTCGTGAATCGACTTGAGGGTACGGCTGCGTCGGGACACGGCCCCAGCCCAAGGGAAATCTCAGCACCTTTATCCCTAGCATGGAAATCTCCTCCCAGAATCGCCGCTTTTGGCGAATGGCCAGTTTCTTCCCAGCCGGGAAGCTATGAACCAGTCAATTGCTTGAGCAGCTCCGCCGCGTGGGTTTCCACGTTGATCTTGGTGATGATGGCCTCGATCTTCCCCTCCGGATCGATCACAAACGTGGTGCGGTGAATGCCGTTGTACTCTTTGCCCATAAACTTCTTCGGGCCAAAGACGCCATAAGCACTGGCCACCTTGCCTCCTTCATCCACCAACAACGGAAAAGGGAGCCGGAACTTCTGGGCAAATTTCTGGTGGGAGCGGGCATCGTCGGCGCTCACCCCCAAGATGGCGATGCCGTGGGCTTGATAGTCAGCGTAGGCATCCCGAAAGCCGCAGGCTTCTCGGGTGCAGCCGGGAGTGTTGTCTCGTGGGTAGAAGTAGAGCACCACCCGCTGGCCCCGCAACTGGCTCAAGCTGATGAGATTGCCCTCGGCATCGGGCAAGGTGAACTCAGGAGCGGGATCCCCAGCCGCAAGGGGCATAGGTGGGATCCCTCCTCAGACCGATTTTTTGGGAGAGAGAATCATCGTGATGTTTCGCCCTTCCTTTTGGGGAGGCTGCTGCATTTCCGCCACTTCTTGTAAGTCTTTGAACAAGCGGTGCAGCAATTCTTCCCCCAACTCGGCGTGCTGGGCCTCACGACCGCGGAACATCACCGTGGCTTTCACCTTGTCTCCATCCCCCAAGAACTGTTGGGCGCTGCGCAGGCGCACGTTGTAGTCGTGCTCGCCGATGTTGTAGCGAAACTTCACTTCCTTGATCTCGGCAGTGTGTTGCTTCTTGCGGGCCTCCCGTTCTTTCTTCTCCTTCTCAAACTTGAACTTGCCGTAGTCCATGATGCGGCAGACGGGCGGGTCGGCCTTTTCGCTCACCAAGACCAAGTCCAGATCTTTTTCTTCTGCCAGGCGCAGGGCTTCGCGCGGGCTCATGATCCCCAACTGAGTGCCGTCGGTATCGATGAGGCGGATTTTGGGGAAGCGGATGCGCTCGTTGATAGCCGGCAGCTCTGCGCGCTGCTTGCGGGGGAAGCGGTCAGGTGGACGCTCTACGGTCAAGTTTTCCTCTCTGAACGAAATGAACAGCACAAAACCCATGCTAAGTAGAAGCAAGCCCCCTAGGAGCAGTGCCGACCCGTGGATTTGAACTTATCCAATCAAAGTCGGCTATCGGCCCGCAGGCTAAGGCATGCTGCACCTATACTAACCGGCATTTTCTACCTCCTTCTAGAGCTATCAAGAGTTGTCAAGGCCCGCTCACTTGGGGATCCTGCCAGATTGGGGCAACAACCGCGGTAGGATACCAAAGTGGCGATCCTGATGGGATCAAAGGTTGTTTGTCGGCCAGCAGGGAGGGCAGAAGCGGTGCAGCTCGGTTTAACGGAACGGGAACTGACAGAGTTGGCCCAAAAGTCGGTTCAGCTCATCCTGAGCCCGCGGGAAGGGGATAGCGAGGCGCTGATCCAGTACAAGTCTTCGGCGGAATTTCGAGCAGGGGTGCATCTGGCCTGTGCGGCCATGGTGTTGGTCTTGGCAGAGAACAACGAGCGCCTCAGCCAGCAGTTGCAGGCTACTTTACAAAACTTATCTGCAGCCGTCGAGACACCCTCAGAGAAGGCTGCCGGAAGCTAGCCCAAGGATCCGCGAACGGGGGAGGAAAAGCCTTGGCTGAGGTGCGCAGCGAACGAGACTCAATGGGGGAGCGGCAACTGCCGCAGTCGGTTTACTACGGCATCCAGACCGCCCGTGCCCTGGAGAACTTCCCCATCAGCGGCCTCAAGCCCCTGCCAGAGTATGTGGAGGCCTGCGTGCTGATTAAAAAGGCGGCGGCGGAGGTCAACGGCGAGCTGGGGTGCATTCCGGCAGAGGTGGCCAAGGCGATTGTCCAAGCGGCGGATGAGATCCTCCAGGGATCCCTGCGGGATCAGTTTGTGGTGGATGTGTACCAGGCGGGGGCGGGCACCTCCCACCACATGAACGTCAACGAAGTGCTGGCCAACCGCGCTCTGGAGATCCTGGGGGAGCCCAAGGGCCGCTACGAGCGGGTCAGCCCCAACGACCATGTCAACTACGGCCAGTCCACCAACGATGTCATCCCCACCGCCATTCGTCTGGCTGCCCTGCTGCGGGTGCGACGGGATTTTCTGGGCACGCTGGACAATTTGGTAGCGGCGCTGGAGCAGAAGGCCCAAGAGTTTCGCGGCATCCTCAAGGCCG
>NZ_JANSIO010000094.1:0-2742 GCF_047462195.1 Synechococcus sp. R3-13
GGCATCGCCACCGGCAAACGGGGGTTTATTCCTGTCGATACCCGCATGGCCACCGATTTGCCTCACCTCTGGGCTATTGGGGATGTGACCGGCAAGATGATGTTGGCCCACGCAGCGGCAGCCCAGGGGAGAGTGGCCGTGGAAAACATCTGTGGCCGTACCGCCTATATGGACTACCTCAGCATTCCGGCAGCGGTGTTCACTCACCCGGAAATGGGTTTTGTGGGGCTGACCGAGCCTCAGGCCAAGGAAGAAGGCTACAGCGTAGGCACAGTGCGAACCTACTTTGGCGGCAACTCCAAGGCCATTGCTTCGGGAGAGACAGAGGGCATGGTCAAGCTGGTCTTTGACAAGAGCACCGGCCTACTGCTGGGATCCCACATCTTGGGGGCACATGCAGCGGATTTGATCCACGAGGCGGCTCAGGCCATTGCTCGCCGGGCCACGGTGCGAGAACTGGCCAGCTTGGTGCATGTTCACCCCACCTTGGCAGAGACGCTGGAGGAAGCCTACAAGCGGGCTACCCACGCTCTGGCAGGGGCTTAGCAACGGTTGGGAAGATCTCCCCGCTCAAAACCTCAAGAAAACCGTAGGATGGGGGGGAACGCGTGGGAGGAAGTGCTTTTGGTGAGCGAAGCCGAGATTACCCAGGCAGTGCAGGCCCAGTACGAGACTTTCCCCTATCCTCCTATTCCTTACGACCGACCCTTTGAGGGCTTCTCCAGTCTGGGCAGCTACACCTTGGCGCAGTACGCCCGCACCCGTAGGCTGCAAGAGCCCGCAGGAGCGAGGTTTTTGGTGGCAGGGTGTGGCACCGGCTGGGAGGTGCATGGCATTGCCGCCAGCAACCCCGGCTATGGGTCGGTGGTCGGGATCGACATCAGCCGCCCAGCCCTAGAGATTGCCCAAAAGCGAATTAAGCACCACGGCCTACGCAACTGCTCTGTGCAGTACGGGGATCTGCTGGATCCCTCTACTTGGCCCGAAGGCAGCTTCGACATGATCAGCTCCTACGGCGTGATTCACCACACTGCAGATCCGGTGAAGGCTTTGAGCAATCTGGCATCGCGGTTGGCTCCCGATGGGGTGATGGCGCTGATGCTCTACAACCGTTCCGGCCGTTGGCACCTCTACCGCATTCGCCGCGCTTTGGAGCTGCTGGGCATCACCCCACCTGCAACCCCAGAAAAGATCGAATTTGTGCGGCAACTGCTGAAGGGAGCCAGCCCCAATTCCCTTTTGGCCAAGCACGCCAAGGCTCACCAAGAATACTATGGACAAGATGAAAACATTGTCGATAATTTCTTCCATGCCAATGATATTCCTTTCGACATCGGCGAGATTCCCGACTTGCTTGCCCAAGCCGGGCTGGAGTTTATCGATGTAGCCCCCTACTTGGACTATTGGAATGCCAGGCCGTTGATTGCCGCCACCCACCCGGAGTTCCATCGCCGCTACGAGGCCCTTGCTCGCATCGACCAACTGCGGGTCATGGAGTATCTGGAGCCTCTGTATCACACGCAAAATCTCTTCTGGTGTTGCCATCAAGGGAAAAAGGTGGACCACTGGGATCCCTTTACAGTCGAATTTTTTAAGGGATCCCGCTGGCAGCTCAACCCCTTGTTTGTCCGCTATAGCAGCGTGCGCTACTGGGATCAAAAAATCCCCTTTTCAGATCTGTTGGGCAAGCTGGATCCGGCCCAGATCCTGACCCAGAAGATGGATATTTTCTGGCCCGTCGCCCGCATCCCGGGCAAGATGATAGCCTCTACCCGCTACCAGGTGGTGGAGCTGCTGCTGCCCCTGGCCAATCAAGCCCGTTCTGGCGCTGAGATCCTGGCTGCCCACGAAGAGAGACCCGACCACCTTCTCAACCTCTTCAGACAGTGGGAAGCAGACCGGTTAGTTCTGCGGGTTGCCTAGCTTCTGGTTATTCCAAACAGTCCAAATCACCAGGGTCAAAGTCTGTTCCATGCTAAGGTTGTATCATGCATGACCGAGGACGGTGCTTCTCCCCAGGCATGTTTGCGCCGGCGGTGCGGAGCACCTCTACTGGGACATCTTCGCCACAGCTTTCCCTGTGAATAGAGCTGGCAGATCTGGATCCCGATCAACATCCCTGACAACCCCAACGCCAGAGCTGGTAGGAGGCAAGGATGGCTGACTACAATCGCGGCATTATGAAGTTCAAGGGGGCAGATAGCCCAATTGTCGTTTTGATCTCGGCAGGAATTGTGGCCGGTGTGGTTTCGGCCCTGATCTGGTGGGCTTTGCACTTTGCTTACGCGGCTTGAGTCTCAGCCTCTTCCAGAAGCTAAGGGCAGCTTTTCCTGCGCTGCAAGCCTCCCGGACAAGGTAGGGAATTGGGACGAGGCTTCTTTGCAACGCTTGCGGCAGTCTCTTCAACGTTGGTACCGTGACCACGGAAGGGATCTGCCCTGGCGCCGCACCCGGGATCCCTACGCCATTTGGGTTTCGGAAGTGATGTTACAGCAGACCCAGGTGGCAACGGTCATTCCCTACTTTCAGCGCTGGATGCAGACCCTGCCCGGGATCCCAGCACTGGCGGCAGCCCCCCAGCAGCAGGTGCTGAAACTGTGGGAGGGCCTGGGCTACTATCGGCGGGCCCTGAACTTGCACAAAGCTGCCCAAATTTTGATGCGGGAGCGAAACGGTGAGTTCCCCAGGGATCTGGAGCAGGTGCTGGCTCTGCCGGGGATCGGGCGCACCACGGCTGGCGGC
>NZ_JANSIO010000095.1:0-11511 GCF_047462195.1 Synechococcus sp. R3-13
TGGCTCAAATGAAAGATCAACACAACCTAGGCAGATTGGCAACGAAAGTTCAGAGATCTTGACACCGGTCAGAAGGCATCGCCTTGGGCTGCCCACTCCAACACCGCCTGCAGCGCCTCGGCCTGCTCTTGCCAGACTTGATCGAGGGGAGTGCCCCGCAGGATTTCCAGCGTTAGGGTTGGGATCCGCCGTTCCTGCCCCGCCCAAGTGCCCAGAGAACCGGGGGTGGGATAGCCAATGTCGGCGGCGACGGGCAAGCCGTTGCGAGCAGCCATCACCTGGGCCAGCTCAAGGGCAGGGCCGTTGTAGTTCACGCAGGGGTGCGCCTGGCAGGAGTGGGCAGAAAGGATAAACTGGGGCTGAATCCGGGCCAAACTCGTCAACAACGCCTGCGTCTCGGGCTCGGAGCCTGGGGCCGATCCGGGCGGATAACGAGCTTCCAGAGAGGCCGGGATCCAATCTTGGGTGGGCAGATTGCGGTTGAGATCCACACCGTTGGCATTGAGACGTTGCCCCAAGGCACAGCCATCCGGGTTCAGGCGTGGGATCGCCCACAAGGTCGCCTTCCCGGCCAGGGATCCCCATCTCCCCGAGGCCACATAGCGCTCGATCAGAGTGTATCCTTCCACCTCGTCCCCGTGTACCCCGCCGATCAGCAGCAAGGAGCGGATCCCTTGGGTGAGCTGCCAAAGGTGAATAGGACGTCCCTGCACCGAGTAGCCGATGACCTGCAGGGATCTCAAAGGTTCACCCGCAGCAAGTTCCTGAGACATGGGGGATCCCGGCAAGTCTCGCAACCGTTAGAACGGGAGATCGTCCGGCTCCGGTGGGGAAACCACATCCCCCTCAGAGGATTCCACAATCGCCGGTTCACCCATCCCCGTCAGAGAGAGGACGCGAGCGGATCCCAGCTGATGGACACGGCGCGCGGTGATCTCGGCCAGCTTTTCCTTGCGCCCATCTCGCTCCACCACATTCATGTGCAGTTGGCCTTCCACTGTGATTTGGTCGCCCACATGGCAGGTGTCCACCACCCTTTTGGCCAGTTCTCCAAAAGAGGAAACGCGCACCCGGTAGGGCGGCTCATCCGGGCGCAAGCTGGGAAAGCCAATCACCAAGGACGCAACAGCTAAGTTATCAAGGGTGTAGCGCAGCTCTGGCTCAGACAGAACCTCGCCCATCAACACAATCGAGTTCATAACGGAGCCATCCAGGGATAAGGGGCAGCTCAGGGCACTTCCATCATGCCCGCAGGCCAGGATGCCGTCAAACCTAGCCGACGCGGAGAGTCATGTGGCGCAGCACACTCTCGTTGATGCGCAGGTTTTTCTCCCAGGCAGCCACCGCATTGGGTTCGGCTTCGTAGTTGAACTGGATGTACAGACCCTCCTTGAACTTTTTCATCTCAAACCCGGCAAAGCGGCGCTTGCCCCTATTGGTAATCTCCACGTGGGTTACTCCGTTCTCTCGCAGGATCGCCTCCTGACTGCTGAGCAGTTGTTCGAGGGGTTCATCTGACAGATCAGGACGCACAATCAGCATCGTTTCGTAAGCGCGGGGCATGGAAGCAAGTTCTCCTTAGAATCCAGTGGTAGAGACGCAGTGGACTATACTAGCTTTTCTTTCCCACAACCGAAAAGGCTGCCGCCCAATTCCCATACCCTGGCCGCAGCAGCCAATGCAGGTGAGGCTGCTCACAAGAGGGGATCCATTGTCCGATACAATAGGGATTGCTTCATTGGCCGCTGGTTGGCCCGGCCAAGACACGCTGAATCGAGAGTTGGGATTCCAAGCATGAGCGCAGACGAAGTTTATAGCCGTGTTCGTAAGATCGTGTCCGATCAACTGGGCGTGGAAGACGACAAAGTGACCCCGGAAGCCAATTTCCAGAACGACCTGGGGGCCGATAGCCTCGATACGGTGGAGCTGGTCATGGCTTTTGAAGAGGAATTCGACCTGGAGATCCCCGATGAAGATGCAGAGGGGATCGCCACCGTGCAAGACGCTGTTAACTACATCCTCTCGAAGAAAGCTGCCTAATCTGCCTCCATACCCCTGGGCTAACACCGGACGATGGCTACTCTGGATCCCGCCACTGCTCTCAGGCCAACCCGCCGCGTTGTGATTACGGGGCTGGGTGCGGTCACCCCTATCGGCAACTCTCCTGCCGAGTTTTGGCAGAGCTTGCTGGCAGGGCGCTGCGGCATTGGGCCGATTACCCATTTCGATGCCTCCCGCCACGACTGCCGTATTGCCGGAGAGGTGAAGGGATTTGATCCCCTCGACTACTTGGATCGCAAGGATGTCAAGCGCACCGACCGCTTTGTGCATCTGGCGATGGCGGCCACCCGGCAAGCCTTGGAGGACGCTGACTTTCGCATCACCGATCTCAACGCCGAGCAAGTGGGGGTGATCTTGGGCACCGGCATCGGCGGCATCCGCGTCTTGGAAGAGCAGCAGACCATCTATCTGCAGAAAGGGCCGGATCGCTGTAGCCCCTTCATGGTGCCCATGATGATCGCCAATATGGCTGCGGGTCACCTGGCCATTCATTTTGGCGCCAAAGGCCCCAATTCCTGCACAGTTACGGCCTGTGCCTCTGGCTCCAACGCCATTGGCGATGCCTTTCGGCTCATCCAGAGGGGAGAGGTGCAAGCGGCGATTACAGGTGGCACGGAAGCGGCGGTCACCCCCTTGTCCATGGCGGGGTTCAGTGCCATGAAGGCCCTTTCCACCCGCAACGACACCCCGGAGCAAGCCTGTAGGCCCTTTGATCGGGATCGAGATGGCTTTGTCATGGGGGAAGGAGCAGGGATCCTGGTGCTGGAGGAGTTGGAGCACGCCCGCGCCCGCGGGGCCAAGATCTATGCGGAGATAGTCGGCTATGGCCTCACCTGCGATGCCCACCACATGACCAACCCTGCCCCCGGCGGTGAGGGAGCGGCCCGGGCGATGCGGCTGGCCCTCAAAGATGCCGGGCTTCAGCCTGGGGATGTGCAACACATCAATGCCCATGCCACCAGCACCCCTGTAGGGGATATCGCCGAGGTCCAGGCCATCAAGTCGGTCTTTGGCGAGCATGCCCCCCGTTTGGCCATCAGCGCCACCAAGTCCATGACCGGCCACCTGTTGGGGGGAGCGGGCGGCATTGCCACGGTGGCCACAGCTTTGGCCATCCACCACGGCTGGGTTCCTCCCACCCTCAACTTGGACAACCCCGATCCCGAGTGCGAAGGGCTGGATTTTGTACCCCACAAGGGGCGGCAGATGGCTGTCGGGGCCGCTTTGGTCAATGCCTTTGGATTTGGTGGGCACAACGTCACGCTGGCCTTGCGCCGCTACTCTCCCGCTTGAAGGGCTTGGCCTATGTCTTCTCCCGAAAGTTCACTGCCCTCAGTTCGCCAACAGGCCTTGGCCGCTTTGACAGCGGAGCTGGCGCAGCAGGGTCACCCGCCCGAATATGCTCAGCACATGGCGGCGGCGGTTATTTTTCAAGCGGATTTGGATCTGTGTGCAGCCCAACTGGCGCGGGTGCTCAGTTGGCTGAAGCAAAACCATCCTCAGCTCTATCCAGAGGCAGTGCAATTGGTGGACACCACTCGGGAAGAGTTCGAGCGTCGCGTTCAAAATGGATAGACAAGCCATCTGCTTTGATGCAGTTGGGTTGCGGTCGTTAGCAGAGGGTGATGTCCCCCCTATGGGACTGCAAGGGGTGATCTTGAGCTGGAGTGGGGTGGTGGCCGATGACGAGAACTTGCACCTGCAGGCCATCAACCAACTGCTGGTGGAAGAGAACCTGCGCCCCTGGAACCTGTGCTGGCCCAAGTCTGGATCCCCTGGGCAGCGGGAGCTTTACCGGCTGCAATACCTGGGCCGACCGGATCGAGAGCGCCTGCCGGCTCTGTGGGGGGAGCAGGGGCGGGTGCTCAGCCCCAAACAACTGGAAGAGCTGCTGAAACGCAAGGCCCTATACTACCGACAGGCTTTGCAGGGGCAGAGGGAATTGCCTCTCATTCCCGGTTTGGCGGAAACTTTGGAGACGCTGGAGCGGCTGCAACTGAAGGTCGGCCTGCTGTGCGGCCAATCGGCAGCCGAGGTGGCCGCTTTTCTAGAGCGCTTCCAGCCATGCTGCCCGGCCCTGACGCGGTTGACCGATGGGGGATCCTACCGAGTGACGGGGGATGATGCAGGCCCAATGCTTTCCCCAGGACACTTGCACCGCCTGCTTTTGCAGCGGATGGAATTGCCTGCCCAGGCGTGCTTGAGCATTGAAGCCACCTACTCTGGCATTCAGGCAGCCCGTTCGGCAGGGATCCCGGTGCTGGCTCTGGCCACCTTCTTTCCTCTGCACATGCTGCAGCGGCGGGCCAATTGGGCGGTGGACGGCTACCACCAGGTGGAATGGGATCGCATCCGGAACTGGTTTGCCGGCGGGCAAAACCGTCCTTCGACCCCAGTTGAAGCAGAAGCGGAGGCCGGTTCCTTCAAGGGATCCCAGGGAGAGCAGCCCCAGCCCTAGGGCAAGATGAGCATGCCATCCCCAAAGGAATAGAAGCGATATCCCTGCTTGATGGCCTCTTGGTAGAGAGCCAGCAGCCTTTGCCGCCCGATCAGCGCAGCCACCAGCATCATCAGGCTGGAGCGGGGCAGATGAAAATTGGTGACCAGTCCCTGAACCACCCGCCAGGAGTAGCCGGGGTAGATGAAGAGATCGCTTTTCCCCTGCCAAGGCTGCAAGGTGCCAGAGGCTGCCGCGGTTTCCAAAGAGCGCACCACGGTTGTTCCCACCGCGATCACCCGCCCCCCGCGGGCTTGGGCTTTTTGGATGGCTGCTACCGTTGTTGCCGGCACCTTGAGCCACTCGCTGTGGAGACGATGTTCGGTCACCTGCTCCGCCTCCACCGGTCGGAAGGTACCCAGGCCGATGTTCAGGGTGATGTAGGCGGTTTGGATCCCTTTTTGGGCCAGCCGCTCCAGCAGCTCCTGGGTAAAATGCAGCCCTGCCGTGGGAGCAGCCACCGAGCCGGGGTGCTTGGCCCAGAGGGTTTGGTAGTCTTCAGGGCGAACTTGTCCTGAGCCTGGGGATCCGGAAGCCTTGATGTAGGGAGGAAGCGGGATCCGGCCCACCTGTTCCAGGATTTCCTCAAAAGGTTGCGCCCCTTCCCACTCAAACTGCACCACTCGCCCGCCGGTTTCCGGGTCCAAAGCCAGAACAGTGGCCCTCAGCCCAGAGGGGGATCCCTGCTTGCTCCAAAAACCAATCCGATCCCCCACCTTCACCCGTTTGCCCGGCCTGACCAAAACCCGCCAGCTCCACGCCTGATCCGGCAGAGGTTGCGCAGCGGCAGGGATCCCTTCCAGGCAAGGCTCCAGCAGCAACACTTCGACCCGCGCCCCAGAGGGTTCCTTAGCCCCGAACAGGCGGGCCGGGATCACCTTGGTATCGTTGAGAACCAGCAGATCCCCTTCCTGCAGGTAGTCGGGCAGATGGCAGAAGCGGCGATGCTCGTGCCTATCCGGGTACACCACCAGCATCCGCGCCTGATCCCTGGGCTCCACCGGCGTTTGCGCAATCCGATCTGGAGGGAGGGTGTAGTCGTAGGAAGCTGTGAGCAGATCCGGATTGGGCTCCCTATCGCCCAAAGGCTCAGCCTTACCGGGGGGAGCGGCAGCAGGCGAAGAAGAGTCAGGCATGGAGATGAATCAAGATGGGGTTCTACGTGGATCCAGCATAGCCAACCGGATCCCGCCAACCCTCTCCCTTTTGAGGGAAGCAGCTAAACCTTGGCCACCACCACCTGCTGCGGCTGATCCTGATACTTGCCGGCGCGGTCGGCGTAGGTCACTTGGCAGGGATCCCCTTCCAGAAACAGAAGCTGGACCACCCCTTCGTTAGCGTACACACGGCAGTCGGCGCTGGAGGCGTTGGAAAACTCCAGGGTGAGATAACCCCGCCATCCCGCCTCAGCGGGCGTCAGGTTGGCAATCAGGCCCACCCTGGCATAGGAAGATTTGCCAATGCAGATCACGGTAATGTTATCCGGGACTTGCAGCCGCTCCAAAGACACCCCCAACCCATAGGAATGGGCCGGGATGATAAAGTAATCCCCCATCTCGTCGTGGTGCAGCTCCACCGCTTCCAGATTCTTGGGGTTAAACCGCTTGGGATCCACCACCGTGCCGGGCACATGGCGAAAGATCTTGAACTCCACCGGCGACAGGCGGATGTCGTAGCCATAGGAGGACAGCCCGTAACTCAAAACAGGCCGAGACTCAACAGCGCGCACCAGCTCAGGACAGAAGGGCTCAATCATCCCTCGCCGCGCTTGCTCACAGATCCAGCGGTCGTTTTTCAACATGGCTACAGCCGGCTTCCTGGAGAGTGATGGCACATCTGGTGGACAAGCTCCAGTCTTATTGGGACTCCGCCCCCCTGACGCGACCCGTGTTGCCTAGGTCTTTCGGAGCGGAAACTGTTTGCGCTAGCGGTGCGGAGCAACATGGGCTGCTGTAGGCATAGCACCTGTGCCGCTGACTTGAGGGGGATCCAGAGAACAGGCAACATTCCCATCGGCAGTGCGCAGCCCTGGGCCTGGGATGCCACGTAGGCGCAGCTGCGTGATCAAGTCGGCCCGCTCCAGAAACGAATCTGGCATCTCCGGCCCGGTGATCACCATGTCCATGGAGATGGGGCGTTGGTCGATTAAGCTCAGCACTTCCGCTTCTGGGATCAGGCCCAACTTCACAGCCAAGCTCAGCTCATCTAACACCACCAAGTCGTAGCGGCCACTCCTGACAGCCTCCTGGGTAAATTGCCACAGCTCATCCAATGCCACCCGCTCCTCAGGCTCTAGGTGAGGTGTATCGATGCACCGGTGCAGGCGACAACGAACCCACTCCAAGGATCTGCCCAGGGAGAGACGATTTTCGGGCCCCTGATTGATCCCACCCTTGAGAAATTGCACGATCAGCACCCGCGTTCCCTGGCCTGCCAAGCGCATCGCCTGAGCCATGACGGGCGTAAACATGCCCCGGCTGGGGTGGGTGTAAAGCTGCAGGGATCCCTGGGGAACCAACTGGGCGGAGAGGGATCCATTCTGCTGAAGGAAAAGCTCGCCGGCAGCAGGGCTGGCTTGAGCCGCAGGCTGTTTGGCGCGGGCTACAGGAGCGGCATCCTTGGAGGAAGGCATAGGATTTGGGGAGGCAGTGCAAACCACGTTCTATCTCGCGAGCAGGCTAGAGAACACGGCCCTAGGTTACAAGGCCTACAAGTGGTGGAGAGCGTCGGCTATGGATTCCATGAAACACCACCTGTGCGTATCCGTCAATGAGTCGGTTCTGCTTCTAGCTGGCATACAAATCATCCCCAATAGAGTAATAGAAAATACAATCCTTGCCCATCCTAGCCTTTTGGCACAAGAGGCAATACCTGAAAAGCTTTGACAGGGGATCTCAATAAAATTTCAGGCCTAGCCCAGAAGCTTGTGTGTGGGGCTATCTCACTTGAGTATAGAGGTGCTCTATAAAAATTTGAGAAAAAGATCAATTTCTTCCAAATAAGATTAACTCTCACAAACAGGAATGCCAGTACCAGCAGCCCACCCACGAGAGAGGAGCAAGGGTCAACCTACCCCAAAAGCCTTGTCCACCAGGAGAGATAGTCATTTTTAAAATAACTATACATTTGGTCGGGAGCCGGGTAGGCCTACACATTAGCGAACATTCGTAGTAGAGAGAATTGTAACCAAAAGTCCAAGGAGTTAATTTCTAACCTCGAGAGTGAAGAAATATAAATTCGTCAACCATCTTCGTCAAAAAATGGATTATTGACAATACTTTTTTGAAAACCAGCATCTGATTTAGCAGAAGCGTAAAGAATTGCGTGCCTTTTATACTCTGAGGTCGTCTTCTTCAAGAGATCGCCTCTTTGATCATTTTTCTTACCGGTCTCAAGGCCAATGTTTTCTACTTAATTTAATCTCTATTTCTGTTATGAGAAATGAGCATTGGGCGTTCAGTTTGGATCCCACTTAAAATTGACCTGAAAAAGCTCTGGGGCTTTGGGTGCTGAGATTGCCGGGATCCCATTGCGCAATCAAAGCCGAGTCCTTCCTCTGGCGGAGGGAGAGATCTTTTTCTTGAGAAGGTAGATCCAATCCTGGAGAATACCTGCCCCCTCCTCCAATCAGCCAGGAAGTCCGGGGATCCCACCCTCGATCCCTGGATCAAAGGGAAAAGACTCTATCCCGCCGGCACAAAAGTTTTCTGTCACCGACTTGGGCTTGGGAAAAACCCTAGGCCATTGTGAACTCGGGGTGTACGCCGCCGGGAGGGACTGGGATCCGTCTCACTGTTGGGTGGGCTGGCTTCTGGGTGTCGGTGTTCCCAATTGACGGCTTCTCCCCCCAGCACCAAGGTGGAAGCATTGCCCCCATCCAAGTTCAGGGCATGGCGACAGCCCAATTGCTGCATCAACTGTGCCATCTCCAGCAGGGTGAGCCCTTGATTTTCCTGGGCATTGCCGGCGGTAACCAGCAGCAAATGTCCGCTGTCCAGTTGGCCGATGGCACTGCGGGCGGCTCGCTGCCGGCGAAAGAGAGGCTGAAATCCCTCCAATCGGGCATCCAAAACCACCTGTCCATCCAAGAGCAAGAGCGGCCCTGCCCCTAGGATGTGGGGATAGGCCTCCAGCTCGGGCGGATCCAAGCGCAGATGAAGGCTGAGGCGATCCCCGGGAACCAGCTTGCGGGCTTCTAGGGCACCTTCTAGCCCCCGCCCTGCCAATACATACCCCTCGCTGGGAATCTGTACCGTCAAACTGCCGGCCAGGCCCGCCACCAGAATTTCTTGCACCTGATCCTGCCGCACCATCACGAGCATTTCGTCGTCCGTTTGGGTGGTGTAGGTGGATCCCCAGTCGGGGGTGAACTGGGAGATGCCGGGCAGGATATATCCTGTATTGATGCCCACCACTGGGATTTGATCCCCAATGGCATTGCGCAGCTCTGCTTGCATCCGCAAACGGGCAAAGCGCACGGATCCCCCTTCTTGCCCTGCCGTCCCATCCGACCAGGCGATGACCCCACGACCCAAAATGGGGCTGGAGATCCAGCGGCCATCCCGACGAATTGCCCCCAGCGGCTGACGGGTGTTGCGGTTGAAAAACCCACCGTTAATGGCGGCTACTGCTCCCTGTTCGGGGCCAAAGGAAGACAGCTCCCCCAAACCCACCAGCCCCGCGCGTGCAGCCCAGATGGGCCGCAGTTGGCCCGCTGCGAGAGAAATGACCACGATAGAAACGGGGATCCGATTGTCTCCAACCCAAACCTCCTTCTGGTACAAAGGGATCCCTTGCACCACCCGCACCGGCTGCACACCGAGGGTCACCTGAGCTTGAGCAGCCACGCTGGGCAAAAAGAGAGCAGCAGTGCAGGCTAACCCCCAGCCCATGACCCAGGCGCTCAGCTTGGTTTTGGACATGTCTTCACGTCTTTAGGGCTTCACCATTGTCATTGGGAGATGATTATCCCCCTGCGGCAAAGGTTCCCATCACAATGAGCGACAACAGGATCCCGGGAAAGAGCAGCGTCACCAAGATCAGCAGTTCGGATAGGGTCATTGGGGAATGCTACCTACTTAAGGATTGAGCCAACACAGCAGCCCTAATTTTCACCCTAGCGATCCTATGGAAGTGGCCCAGGATCCCTTTGGGATCCCTTAACACTCGATCACCGGTTTTTGCGGCTGCCCGTGCATGCCATCTCTCGCTCTGCCGACAGTATCCTGGCAAGGGGAAAGCCTCATCCAACGGTTCCTATGGGCATCCAAGGCAAACGCATTGCCGTCGAACCCGGCCATCTTCGCCCCTGGCTCAAAGAGGCTGTTTTGGCGGGGGGCGGCGAAATTGTGCCCCTGGCAGAAGCAGAAGCCTTGGTCTGGGCCGATGCCTTTGATGTGCCTGGCCTGAAGCGTTGTCTGGCGGAAGGGAAAGGGATCCGCTGGGTGCAGCTGCCCTGGGCAGGGGTGGAACCCTTTGTTCGGGCGGGAGTCTTGGATCCCGCTTATGTGTGGACTTGTGGCAAGGGGGTCTATGCCCAGCCAGTGGCGGAACATGCCTTGGCCCTGACCTTGGCCGGCTTGCGCGACTTGAAGATCCGCGCCTTGGCCCAAACTTGGCAGGAGGGCTCCGGTACCAGCCTCTGGGGTAGCCGTGTGGTCATTTTCGGGGCCGGGGGCATCGCCCAAGAGTTGATCAAGCTGTTGCAGCCTTTTCAGTGCTCCATCGACGTGGTGCGTCGCAAGGCGGATCCCTTGCCGGGTGCCACACGGGTGGTGACGCTCGCGGAACGGCAAACGGTGTTGGCAGAGGCAGACGTGGTGATCTTGGCCTTGGCTCTCACGCCGGAAACTGAGGGGATCATCGCCCAAGCTGAGTTGGAGCAGATGGGATCCCAGTGTTGGTTGGTGAATGTGGCGCGAGGAAAACACATCGTGACCCCCGACTTGGTGGCCGCCCTGCAGCAGAGGGTCATTCGCGGGGCTGCCTTGGATGTTACGGATCCTGAACCCCTGCCAAAGGGGCATCCCCTTTGGAGTCTGCCCAATTGCCTGATTACCCCCCACACTGCTCTTACCGATGCCATGATTGTCCCAGCCCTCTCTAAGCGGGTGCGAGAAAATGTGCGGCGCTTCCGGGCCGGGGATCCCTTGCTAGGGGTGGTGGATCCGGTTTTGGGGTATTGAGGCCCCCAGCCGCTCTCTCTTGGGGAACCTGGGATCAGAACATTTGACGCCAAACCCTACTGCGAAGCCATCTCCCGCACGCGGGCAGCAATGGCCTTGGCCATTTCCTGAGTGCCGACAGGATCCCCGCTAGCCAGGTCATAGGTGACCTGCTTGCCCTCGGCGATCACCGCCTGCACCGCCGCCTCCACCCTTGCGGCAGCCTCCCGCTCTCCTAGGTAGCGCAGCATCATCGCCCCGGAGAGGATCAGAGCGCAGGGGTTGACTTTGTTTTGGCCGGCATATTTGGGAGCAGAGCCGTGAATGGCCTCAAAAACCGCAATGCCGTCGCCGATGTTGGCCCCCGGCGCCACCCCCAGCCCGCCGATCATCCCCGCGCACAAGTCGGAAATGATGTCCCCATAGAGGTTGGTGAGCACCAGCACATCGTAGAGCTGCGGCTTTTGCATCAGTTGCATGCACATGTTGTCCACGATGCGATCTTCAAACTCGATGTCGGGATACTCCTGGGCCACCTCCCGCGCCACCTGCAGAAACAAGCCATCGGTGAATTTCATGATGTTGGCTTTGTGCACTGCCGTCACCTTCTTGCGGCCATTCTGGCGGGCGTACTCAAAGGCAAATTTGACAATGCGGCGGCTGCCGAAGTCCGAAATGGGCTTGATGCCGATGGCGGATCCCTCGCGGATGGGTTTGCCGGAAAGGCGCATCATTTCCTCCCGCGCCTGGATGGCTTCCGGCGTGCCCCGTTCAAACTCGATCCCGGCA
>NZ_JANSIO010000096.1:0-3000 GCF_047462195.1 Synechococcus sp. R3-13
CCAGCAAAGCCCGCAGGTAGGCTTCTCCATCCTGAAGGTTTTGCCGAGCGGAGAACTGCTGTAGCCAAAGGGCCCTGGGGGGATCTGTTTCGCTCAGTTGAGCCAGCACCGTGCGCATCGCCTGATAAGTCAGGTAGCTGATCAAGGTCTTGGCGGTGTCTTTGGCGATCTGTTTCAGATCCATTGCCGATCCAGGGAGGGAGCCAGTAGGGCAAGAGAGCCGTGGGGATCCCCTGCCCCCAGCAGATCTCTAGAGGGTGTCGACGGCCTTGAACTCGAACTTGATTTCCTTCCACAGCTCGCAGGCAGCCGCCAGCTCTGGCGACCACTTGGCTGCTTCCCGGATAATGTCGTTGCCTTCGCGGGCCAGATCTCGACCTTCGTTACGAGCTTGGATACACGCTTCCAAGGCCACCCGGTTAGCGGTTGCGCCCGGCGCGTTGCCCCAGGGGTGTCCCAAGGTTCCGCCGCCAAACTGCAGCACCGAGTCGTCGCCGAAGATTTCCACCAGCGCCGGCATGTGCCAAACGTGGATCCCACCGGAAGCCACTGGCATCACCCCTGGCATGGAAGCCCAATCTTGGGTGAAGAAAATGCCGCGGGAGCGATCGGCCTCTACGTAGTTTTCCCGCATGAGATCCACAAAGCCCATCGTGATGGCGCGGTCGCCTTCCAACTTGCCCACCACCGTCCCAGAGTGCAGGTGGTCGCCACCGGACATGCGCAAACACTTGGCCAACACCCGGAAGTGGATGCCATGGTTCTTCTGCCGGTCGATCACCGCGTGCATGGCCCGGTGGATGTGCAGCAGAATGCCGTTATCCCGGCACCACTTGGCCAGGCTGGTGTTGGCAGTAAAGCCGGCTGTCAAGTAGTCGTGCATGATGATGGGAGCGCCCAACTCCTTGGCAAACTCGGCCCGCTTGAACATCTCTTCGCAGGTGGGCGCCGTTACGTTCAAGTAGTGGCCCTTGATCTCGCCGGTTTCCGCTTGGGCCTTGTGGACAGCCTCCATCACGAACAAGTAGCGATCCCGCCAGCGCTGGAAGGGCTGGGAGTTGATGTTTTCGTCATCTTTGGTGAAGTCCAAGCCGCCCCGCAGAGCTTCATACACGGCCCGCCCGTAGTTTTTGGCAGAAAGGCCCAACTTGGGCTTGATGGTGCAGCCCAGCAGCGGACGGCCATACTTATTCAATTTGTCCCGCTCCACCTGAATGCCATGGGGAGGGCCCTGGAAGGTTTTCAGGTAGGCCACCGGGATCCGCACATCTTCCAGCCGCAGCGCCTTTAGGGCCTTAAAGCCAAAAACGTTGCCCACAATCGAGGTGAGCATGTTGGTCACCGAGCCTTCCTCGAACAGATCCAGCGGATAGGCGACGAAGCAGAAGTACTGGTTGTCTTCGCCGGGAACCGGCTCGATGTCATAGCAGCGGCCCTTGTACCGATCCAAGTCGGTCAGCAAATCTGTCCATACCGTTGTCCAGGTGCCTGTCGAAGACTCAGCCGCCACAGCCGCCCCGGCCTCTTCGGGAGGAACACCCGGCTGAGGAGTAACCCGGAAACAGGCCAAGACGTCGGTATCCTTAGGCGTGTAGTCGGGAGTGTAATAGGTGAGTCGGTAATCCTTCACACCGGCTTGATAGCCGCTTTTGGATTGGGTTGCTGAATAGGCCACGTTGATCTCCCTCTGAACGAATCACAGAACCAGAAAATGCCATTCACGGATGCAACCAAGAGGAAAAAACCCAGGGCCAAAACTCAAGACCACCGAGTTTTCGTGAACGAACTCGCCCCACAACCGCGAGGCCAAAGTTGGGCCTTAAGACACTCTTCATCCCAGGGGATGGAAGCCCCAAACCCTTCTTTTCGAGTGCCTTCAATTGCTAGCTTGGACTCCCTGGACTTGCAAATCCAGTAGAAAGATTTTTATACAGTGCCTAAGCTAGAATCTCGGCAAACACAACTCTATATTGGTTTAATCCTAAGCTATCATCCGCAATAGTGGGCTGAACATTACTTTCTTTATGAGTTTGATTAGTTTGGTTAAAGTGAGTCCCGTTGCTGCCTGCCGAGAATACAGATTTCTTTGGCTTTCTTAATATCCTTCGGGTGGGATCCCCGGCCAAAACCAAAAGCTCCCTTCTTTGAGGGAGCGGAGCAAGTCCACCCACAGGATCTGGAGGGTCAAGAAACGGCTGCCAGGGTTGGCTGGGGTCTCTTGCTGATCACTTGGTCGATGAGGCCGTACTCTTTGGCTTGTTCTGGGGTCATGAAGTTGTCGCGGTCGGTATCTCGTTCGATGCGCTCTAGAGGTTGACCGGTGTGGTAGGCCAGCAGGCTATTGAGGCTGTTTTTGATGAAGAGGATCTCTTTGGCCTGAATTTCAATATCGGTAGCTGGCCCCTGAGCTCCACCAAGGGGTTGGTGGATCATGATGCGGGCGTGGGGAAGGGCAATGCGCTTGCCTTTGGTGCCCCCTGCCAGCAGAAAGGCTCCCATGCTGGCAGCCAAACCAATGCAGATGGTGGAGACATCCGGCTGAATGTGCTGCATGGTGTCGTAAATGGCCATGCCAGCATAGACAGAGCCGCCGGGGGAGTTGATGTAGAGGTAGATGTCTTTTTCAGGGTCTTCGGACTCCAAGTAGAGCATCTGGGCCACAATCAGGTTAGCAATGTCGTCGTCCACCTGGGTGCCCAAGAAAATGATCCGATCCCGCAAGAGACGCGAGTAAATGTCAAAGGCGCGCTCGCCTCGCGCAGATTGCTCAATAACGGTGGGAATCATGCCAGTCCAAACGATGGGTCAGTCCTTACTAGTGTAGTCTAAGCCACCGGACGGATGCTTTGCTCAGGACGACTCACCGGCCCGCCTCCGTACGGGGCTCGATGGGGTGTGAGCCGGCTAGAACAGCAAGGAGACGGGGTGGTTATAGCGGGATCCCTCTTCTTCTGGGATGTGGAACGGGTGTAAACTACCCGGCTCCGACCGCTAAGCGGT
>NZ_JANSIO010000097.1:0-2110 GCF_047462195.1 Synechococcus sp. R3-13
CTAGCTCATCCGCTGTCGAGAACAGGGCTACCCGGGGCTGACGAAACACCGGCACCATCGCCTGTCGGATGGCGGCCAAAACGGCTAGCTCCGCTCCGCCCAAAGCCTGCCCTGCCGGCAGGAGGGGATCCCCCTGGCGGGCAAAGTCTCCCTGAGGCCGGACAAATTGGCCCCGTTGCGGACGCTGCAAGAGGCGGACGGTTCCCGGCGAAGGTTGCTGCGTGTCTTCCTGCATCACCACGGTGTCCGCACCGCTGGGCAAGAGGGAGCCGGTGTAGAGACGCACCGCTTGTCCAGGCTGGAGCTCTCGGGTGGGTGCCTTTCCGGCGGGGAGAGTCTCAATCACCTGCAGCTCACAAGGGATCCCCGCTTGCACATCTTCATGGCGCACGGCATAGCCATCCATGCTGGAGGTGGGCCGGGCCGGAAAATCTTGGGGGCTATACACAGTTTGGCTGAGAACGCGGCCTTGGGCGGATCCCAGCTCCACCCACTCTGTGCCCAGCGGCTGAGCCGCCTGCAAAATCAGGGCTTCTGCTTCCGCCACCGGCAGCATCACGGCTTTTACAACCCCCTTCTCCAACACCTTATCTTCAGCATCCAGAAGTCGGTTCCGCCAAGGCCATTAAATTACAACTTAAACTGCGAACAGCAGCCATGAATTCCGACCTTGGCATGAGAGGTGTATGACCAGGATCCCACCAAGCCCCAGAGCTGGCAAGAAGTCGCAGCAAGTTGCCCATTGGGAGCTGCAGCTCTTTCGAATTCGGGATCCCGGCCTTGTTGGGGAGATGGGGATCCCGGCAGCGTTGCAACCGGCCATAGGCTATCTGGCTGCTGTGACTGCGGAAGCTGGATACTGGTCGCGTAGCGGGCGTAGCCTTAGAACGACTGAGCGACCAGATAGCTCGAGTGCAGCAAGCGAGGTGTCTATGTTAAATGCCGCCGTCATCCTCACGATCTTCCTTGGCTTCTGGGGAGTCGTGGTTAAGCGCAACCTCATTATGAAGATCCTATCTATGGATGTTATGAGCACCGGGGTCATTGCCTTCTTCGTGATCTGGGCAGCCCGGAGCGGTGTGTTCACCCCCATCTACAAACCCTGGCGCGAGCTGGACTATGCCGACCCGGTGCCTCAGGGGATCATCCTCACGGCCATCGTCATTGGCCTATCGGTACAAGCCTTGATGTTGGTGGGGGTGATGAAGCTGTCCCGCAATCATCCCACCCTCGAAGTCGAGAGCATCGAACAGGCAGTCGCGTCAGGGGCGCAGAGCACTTTTACCGATGACTGAGCTGACGCTGGTGTGGGTGGCATTGCCCTTTCTGCTGGCCTTCACAACCTACTTGATGCCGGCCCTGACCCGTCCCAGCTTGGTGGGGATGGCCGCGCTGACGGTGGCCTATGCGGTGCAGCAGGGGGGCTTGCCCGGCACAACCGCTGCGCCCTTGGAGCTGCAGCTTTTGGATCACTTCGGGGTGACGCTGCGGATCGATGCCAATGGAGCAGCGATGCTCTTGGCCCACGGCCTGGTCACGCTAGGAGTGGCCCTGTATTTGGATAGACGCTTTGCGGGCAGCCGCTTTCTGGCCATGCAGTTGCTGATCGTCCACGGTAGCGCCAATGCTGTCGTCATCAGTGCCGACCTGATCAGCGTCTACGTTTCCCTGGAGGTGCTCAGCATCGGCGTGTTTTTGCTGCTGACCTATGGGCGGCGGGCTGAGGGCCAACCCACAGTGGAAGAAAATGCTCCGCACCGCGATCGCCAGCTCTGGGTGGGGCTGCGCTACCTTTTCATGAGCAATGTGGCCATGCTCTTCTACCTGATGGGCGCAATCCTGGTCTATGTGCGCACGGGATCCCTGGCGATGAGCAGTTTGGCTATGGCCGACCCCACGGCCTTGGCGCTGATTGCTGTGGGTCTTTTGGCCAAGGGGGCGATCTTCGTTGCCGGCCTGTGGCTGCCCCTCACCTACGTTACCGCGGATCCCGTTGTTGCGGCGGTGCTCAGCGGTTTTACGACCAAAGCAGGAGCCATGGCTTTGGTGCGCTGCAGCGAGGCTTCGCCGGTCTTGGCCCAGGGGTTGCCCTACTTGAGCGCCGGTTCAG
>NZ_JANSIO010000098.1:0-9026 GCF_047462195.1 Synechococcus sp. R3-13
TGCCGCACCAGCAGGTACAGGGATCCCGCCCCGGCCACCCGCGCTGCCTGCACAAAGTCCCGCTCTCGCAAGGACAGCACCTGCCCACGAATCACCCTGGCTAGGCCCGCCCAACCCACAAAAGAGAGGATCACCACAATCACCAAAAAGCGCTCGGCATTGCTGAAGGGCACCCCGGTCAGCGGATTCACCTGCAACACCGCTGCCAGCGACACCAGCAGATACAGCGTCGGAATCGACATCAACACCTCTGCCAAGCGCATCAGGAGCGTATCCACCCAGCCCCCAAGGTAGCCGGATATGGCCCCCACCAGCAGACCAATGGGGAAAGAGATGCCAATGCCCACCAAGCCGATAAACAGGCTGACGCGCCCGCCATAGACCAAGCGACTGAAATAGTCCCGACCTTGATCATCTGTGCCCAGCAGGTGCAGCCGTGCCAGAGGTGGCTCTTCGCCGATTGGGGATCCCACTTGTCCTGCTTCTGCAACAGGCCGCAGCGGGACGGTGCCGAACAGATGCCGATTGGAGGGGATCAACCCCAACCAACGGTAGGGAGTACCGGCCACAAACAAGCGGATCCCGGCTGGACGGCTGGTATCCACCAAGAGCGGGCGTTCTCCCGTTTCCAGATCCACTGGCCCCTGGCGGGTTGGATAAACGTGGGGCCCAATCCAAGCGCCCGATTCATCCCAAAAGTGAATGGCGGTGGGCGGCAGAAGGGATCCCCCCGGCTGCGATTCCAGCGGGCTGTAGGGGGCAACAAACTCGGCAAAAATGGCGCAGGCGTAGAAAACAAGAAGAATGTAGGCTCCTGCTTGGGCCCATCGATTGCGGCGAAGCCGTTTCCACCACTGCATAAGGCAGAGATTCCAGTCGAGTCCAGTTGAACCAAATGCCAACGCAAATTGGCTTTCAGTGTAGCTGATCGTGTCTTGTTCCAGTTGCAGAGAGGGCTGCAAGGTGTCACCGATTCATGCTGGCAGGACGAGTCCCTTCCCCAGTCCAAGACAAGCTCAGCCTGCCAGGGAATAGCTGGGGCTGTAGAGGGCCGTCATCTCCATCCGCACCGCAGCAACCGTCTGGGGCAGCACTCCCACCAGCCGCGCCAAAATGTCATCGGGCAATTGGCTAACCAAATCCGCAGAGAAGAACTCCTCTAGGCTGAAGAGCAAAATCCGCGCCCGTTGCGCCGGCAGAGGATTATCGGTGATTTGCTGTAGCCAACGCATCCAGTGCAGCCGCTTGGCATAGGCACTTTGCCGCTCTTGGTGGTCTTGCGGATGCAGCAAAACCACATCCCCAATGGGGACAACGCCGCCGGACTCCACATCCAATGGCCCCCCAACAGCAGCACCCGGCCCGGCAAACTCAGCATGAAACGTCTTGCAGATGATCAGGGCGTTGTGCCGCTGGGGATCCACCATCAGCAATTGCCCACTGCTGAGGGTTCGAATCAGCTGGCCAGCCTCAACTCGCTGAACCAGACTACGGCTGGGGGGAAGCTCGCTCATAGATCTCAGGATATCCTAACCTTCCCTTGCCTTACATGGTATCTTTAACTTTCTCAGAGCTGCTTGACGCAATCTTCATACTGAGCCCTCTATCGAGACTTTGCATGAGACTTTGCATGGTGAGTATTGCCAGAGGGTCTTCTTCAGGCTGCCGCTGGGCTGAGGCTGATCTTGCCGGTAACATGGATTCTGGTGTCTCCAGCTTGGCATCGGCCAATGCGACGGGCGTAGGGGTAGCCGGCACTGTGCAGCTCTTGCAAGAGGTCTGAGGTGTAGCCGGGATCCACCGCCACCAGCAAGCCCCCGCTGGTTTGGGGATCTGCCAGCAGCAGTTGCTGCCACTCGGGCAGGGATTCTGCCTGTACCCCCTCATAGCCCTGCCAATTGCGACGAGCCGCCCCTGGAAAGATCCCCGCCTCTGCCAGCGAGAGCGCTTCTGCCAAAAACGGAATGGAAGCCAGATCCAAACTGGCCCCCACCCCCGAGCCGCGGCAGACTTCCAGCAAGTGTCCCACCAGGCCAAACCCTGTTACATCCGTCATGGCGTGAACTTGCGGTCGCTGGGCCAGTTGCGAGCCGATGCGATTCAGCTGGGTCATCACCTGCAAAACTTCCGCGTAGCCTGCCGCACTGAGCTGACCCTTTTTCAGAGCGGTGGTCATCACCCCGATCCCCAGCGGCTTGGTCAGGATCAGATCGTCCCCAGGTTGGGCCGTGGCATTGCGGCGAATGTGGTGTGGATGGGCCAAACCTGCTGCCACCAAGCCGAAGATGGGCTCCGGCGAATCGATGGAGTGCCCCCCTGCCAAAGGGATCCCGGCTTCTTGGCAAACCTGGATCCCTCCGGCCATGATCCCTTGGATGGCCTGCATCGGCAGGGTATTGACCGGCATGCCCAAAACTGCCAAAGCCAGAATGGGAGTGCCCCCCATCGCGTAGACATCGGAAAGGGCATTGGTCGCCGCGATCCGACCAAAATCCACCGGCTCATCCACAATCGGCATGAAGAAGTCGGTGGTCAAAATTAGGGCTTGGTGGTCGTTTAGTTGATAGACAGCCGCATCATCGCTGGTTTCAGCTCCCACCAACAAAGCCGGATTTGGGGAGAGCAGGGGTACATCCCTGAGAATTTGTTGCAGCAGGGCCGGGGCAATTTTACAGCCGCAGCCACCGCCGTGGGAGTACTGGGTGAGGCGAATGGGAGCATCCATAGATTCAAGAAAAGGGAAAAAACATCAGCTGACTTTACTGTAGCGGCATCTGCAGGCAGTCGAGAAATGGACACGCTGAGTTAAGGTTAAAGGGATCCCACTATCCATAGCGTTGCCATGTCTTTTGTTCCTTTGCATCTCCACAGCGAATACAGCCTCTTGGATGGCGCCAGCCAATTGCCGCGTCTGATCGAGCAGGTGGTCGCTATGGGTTTGCCGGGGCTGGCCCTGACGGATCACGGTGTCATGTATGGGGCGTTAGAGCTGGTGAAACTGTGTAAAAGCAAAGGGATTACTCCAATCATCGGCAATGAAATGTATGTAATCAACGGCGATATCCGCGACAAAAGCCGCAAGTACCCCAAGTATCACCAGGTGGTTCTGGCCAAAAATACCCAGGGCTACAAAAACTTAGTGAAGCTAACCACCATTTCCCATCTACATGGCATTCAAGGGAAAGGGATTTTCTCTCGCCCCTGCATCAACAAAGAGTATTTGGTGCAATACAAAGAAGGGCTGATCGTCACCAGCGGCTGCTTGGCAGGAGAAGTGCCTCAAGCTATTTTGCAGCGGCGGCCAGAAATTGCCCGTGAAGTTGCCGCTTGGTACCAAGAGCAGTTTGGGGATGATTATTACATCGAGATTCAGGATCACGGTTATCAAGAAGATCGCTTTGTCAATGTGCAGTTGGTGCGCATCGCCCGCGAATTGGGGATCCCGATCATCCTCACCAACGATAGCCATTTTATTTCCTGCTGGGATGTAGAGGCCCACGATGCGCTGCTCTGCATTCAAACAGGCAAATCCCTTACTGAAAAAAATCGCCTTCGCTACACCGGAACCGAATACCTGAAAAGCCCAGAAGAGATGCGCCGTCTCTGCCGTGACCATTTGGAACAGGAGGTGATTGACGAGGCCATCGCCAACACCCTGAAGGTGCTGGAAAAGATCGAGGGCTATGACCTATTTGGGGAAATGCGCATGCCCGACTACCCGGTTCCACCGGGCCATTCTGCCGATAGCTATCTCACAGAATTGGCCTGGCAGGGGCTGGCGAAGCGCTGCGGTGTTGCTCAGCCGGATCAGATCCCCCAAAACTACCAGGAGCGCCTGCGCTTTGAGCTGAACATCATCCAACAAAAGGGCTTCTCCAGCTATTTCCTGGTGGTCTGGGACTACGTTCGCTATGCCCGCGAGCAGGGGATCCCGGTGGGGCCGGGGCGAGGCTCGGCAGCAGGATCCCTGGTGGCCTATGCCCTACAAATTACCAACATTGACCCGGTTAAATACGGCCTACTGTTTGAGCGATTTCTCAATCCAGAACGTCAATCGATGCCGGATATCGATACGGATTTTTGCATCGAGCGGCGGGGAGAGCTGATCGACTATGTGACCCGCAAATACGGCCAAGAGCGAGTCGCCCAGATCATCACCTTTAACCGCATGACCTCTAAAGCCATTCTCAAAGATGTCGGTCGAGTCTTAGACATTCCCTACTCAGAAGCCGACAAAATGGCGAAATTGATCCCGGTATCCCGAGGCAAGCCCGCAAAATTGGAAGAGATGATTGGCGAGGATACTCCCGCTCCAGAGTTCAAAGAAAAATACGAGAAAGACCCAACCACCCACCGCTGGATCGAGCTGGCACGTTTGTTGGAGGGCACCAACAAAACCTTCGGGGTTCACGCTGCTGGTGTGGTGATTGCTAAGGATCCCTTAGATGAGATCGTGCCTCTGCAGTACAACAATGAAGGCCAAATTATCACCCAGTACTCGATGGAAGATATCGAGTCTTTGGGCTTGCTGAAGATGGACTTTTTGGGTCTGCGCAACCTGACGATGATTCAGCGGGCAGTGGAACTGATCCGAGAACACAATGGCGTCAATATAGATCTGGATAACCTACCCCTAGACGACAAGAAAACCTACCAGCTTTTGGAAAAGGGAGAGCTGGAAGGGATCTTCCAACTGGAATCTTCTGGCATGAAGCAGGTGGTGCGGGAGCTCAAACCTTCCAGCCTGGAAGATATTTCTTCAGTATTGGCCTTGTACCGGCCAGGCCCATTGGATACGGGCATGATCCCCGACTTTATCGATCGCAAGCACGGTCGCAAACCGGTAACCTATGCCCACGAACTCCTCAAGCCCATTCTTCAGGATACCTACGGAGCCATCCTCTACCAGGAACAGATCATGCGCATTGCCCAAGACATGGCCGGATACACCTTAGGCCAAGCCGATCTGCTGCGGCGAGCGATGGGGAAAAAGAAAGTCTCCGAGATGGAGAAACACCGCGAGCAATTTGTGCAGGGGGCAGCCAAGCGGGGTGTAAGCCAAGAAGTTGCCACAGAATTGTTTGATCAAATGGTTGCTTTTGCCGAGTATTGCTTCAATAAATCGCATTCTACTGCCTATGGGTTGATTACTTTTCAAACAGCTTACCTCAAGGCCAATTACCCAACGGAATATATGGCAGCTCTGCTCTCTTCGGTGGGGGGAGATCAGGACAAGGTACAGCGCTACATTACCTATTGCTTGTCAATTGGGATCCAAATTCAGCCGCCGGATATCAACCGTTCTGGAATGGACTTTACTCCCCAGGGATCCAGCATTTTGTTTGGTCTGGGGGCAGTGAAGAATGTAGGGGAGGGGGCCATTCAAAACATTTTGGCTGCCCGTCAAGCTGATGGCCCCTTCACCTCTCTGGCGGATTTTTGCCAGCGGGTGGATCTGCGCATTGTTAACCGTCGTGCCCTGGAGGCCCTGATTTGTGCGGGCGCTTTTGATTGTATTTCTGGAAATCGTAAACAACTAATTGCCGATTTGGATCCCATCCTCAGTTGGGCAGCGCAGCGAGCCAAGTCCAAAGCCATCGGCCAAGCCAGCTTGTTCGATCTACTGGGGAGCAATAACAGCGCCGGCAATGGATTTGTGGAGGCTCCGCGTGGGCCGGCTACTGAAGATTTTCCACCTCAGGAAAAGTTGAGGCTAGAACGGGAGCTGCTGGGGTTTTATGTCTCGGATCATCCGCTGCGGCGCATTCAGGAGCAAGCGCGGCTGCTGGCCCCTGTAAACCTAGCTGACTTGGGCGGCTGCGCAGCCGATGCCTCTGTGGGCGTTCTCGCCCTGGTGACTGCCATTAAAAATGTCACAACCAAGAAAGGGGATCGCATGGCCATTTTGCAACTGGAAGATCTCACCGGCAGTTGTGAAGCAGTGATCTTCCCCAAAACCTATGAACGTTTGCGCGGTTGCCTGGAGGTGGATCAACGGCTATTGGTTTGGGCCAAAGTGGATCAGCGGGATGAACAGGTGCAACTGATTGTGGAAGATTTACAACCGATTGAATCTGTTAGTTGGGTAACGGTGGAGATCCCTCTCGACTCTGCTGGGACACTGGAGGATCGATACCGTTTACAGACGCTAATCGCTCGCCAACGCTCGGAAATTAAAGAAGAAAATCGCATTCCTGTCGTGGCTGCCATCACCGCCCATCCCCATACCCTTTGGGTGAGAATGGGATCCCAATTTTGGGTTAACAATGCCCAAGCCGCCGTTGAAGCCCTGCGTCAAGCCGGCTACACCGCCCGCAGCGAATCGCTGCTCTCTCCATAGGCATGGCAGAGAAAGCTCCGGCAGCAGCAGGAGAAATTCAACGGAGCTGTTTCTCAAGCCAAGCCCGCAACTGGCTCACCGTCAGCCGAGGGGAAGGACGTGGCAAAGGTCGCTCGGGATCCCCTGCCAGGGTGAGCACGGGAACTTCCAGTTGGTATTGCTCCCACCAACTCGGGTTGGAGGTGATGTCGCGGACTTCCAGATCACGGATTTCGGGGATCTGCCGCAACTTCTCCACCAAGCTCTCGCAGAGGTGGCAGCCGGGTTTGCTGTAGAGAATCAGGGGGGGCCAAGGCACGGCGGATCCCTAGCGGGTGACGGTGCAGGCCAGCCGACGGTGTTGTAGGGAAGGCATCTGCCGCCTGACCAATTGGAAACGCTCTGGGTTAATTTCAGCAATGGCCACCCCCGGTTTTTCGCCACCCGCATCCGCCAAGATAGTCCCCCAGGGGTCCACGATCATGGCATGGCCGTGACACTGTCGCCGCTCGTAGTGGGTGCCCACCTGGGCGGGGGCTATCACGTAACAGGTGTTCTCAATGGCCCGGCATTGCAGCAAAACCTGCCAGTGATCCCGACCCGTGTAGGCCGTGAAGGCGGCAGGGATGAGCAAAATCTGGGCTCCGCGATCCACCAGGGATCGGTACAGCTCTGGAAAGCGTACGTCGTAGCAGACCGACAAACCGAGGTTCCCCAGTTGCTCTTGCTCGCAGGTGACCACCTCATCTCCGCTGACCACCGTGTTCGACTCGCGGTAGGTATTGCCGTCGGGCAGATTGACATCGAACAGGTGGATTTTGCGATAGCGGGCCAGCTCTTTGCCGTCAGGGCTGTAGAGGGCAGCGGTATTGTAAACTTTGCCCTGCCCGTCCGGCACAGGATACCCTCCTCCCAAAATAAATACCTGGTAGCGCTGGGCCATCTTGGCCAAAAACTCCTCCGCCCGCTCCGCAATCTCAGGAGCAAGGCGGGCTTTCTCGGCTTCCGGCCCCATGAAGGCAAAGTTTTCTGGTAGCGTCACCAGCTCGCATCCCTGGCGCACTGCAAAGTCGATCCACTCTTCCGCCTGCTGCAAGTTGCTGGCCAGATCGGGAATGCTGGTCATTTGAATGGCGGCTGCCAGATAAGAGCGCATAGACGGAAACTCCAAAGGATGCTAAAGGGGATCCGGCCGGCTAGCCGACCAGATGCCACCAGCCGAAGGCAGGCCCTACAAATCGGATCACCACCCAAATGATGGCCAGGAGAATGATGCCTGCCCAAGCGCCACGGGTTGTCCAATTGTAGATGGCGCGAGCTTGCCCTTTGGTGAGGGGAATGTCTTTGAGGTTGGGAAACACCAGCTCTTGGTCGGGATCTTGGCTGATGCGGGTTTTACGGCGCTTCGCTTCGCCCATGGGGTGGCCTCCAAGTTCTTCGCTGGGGTGGCGACTTTTATCTTAAGGCCTTCTGCCTTGGTCACAAGACTGGGTTGACATCCATCTGCATCACAATCGCCTACTTGTGCCATCGGGCCACGCCAATCCATCCCTAGCCGGAAATCCACAAAGGGGATCCCTGGTGCTCTTGGGGACGATTGCCATCCTCTTCGGTAATGGCCACAGCCCGCACCCATTCTGTAGATTCAAACACCGGCGGTAGGCGCAGCTCCTGTTGGCGATTTCCTGTTTCATCCACCGGAAAAGCTGCCACGAGAACGGCCCCCGCCCTATCGGTGGTAAAGGGCGCCTCCGGTTCCAGCACCACCCACAGGGCATAGACCCGGCCTTCCGGCAAAGGCGGCAACCCTTGGGCCACCAATCGCCCTTGCAGGCGCTGGGGATCCACCTCAAGCTTGACCGAGCCGGCCAGGTTCTCCGCAGTCGGCTGCAATTCATAGGTCAACACCTCGCCAGGGATCCCTTGAGTCTGGGCTAGCTGCAGCCTGCGCCACAGGTAGAGGTTCCCCAGCCCCAAAGCGACGATCAAGCCTGCGGCCACCGCCCCCAAGCCCCGCTGCCAGAGACGGGATCCCTTGGCAACCCAGGTGGGGGTGTGCATCGGTTGGGCTGCCTGCGCCTGCAACAGAGAAGCCCGCAGGGCGGGGGGGGGTTGCTTTTCCTCTATACCGTAGGCTGTCTCCAATGCCTGTTGCAAAGCCTGCAGTTCTCGGTGCAGCTCCGGGCGCAGCTTGAGCAAGGCTTCCAGCCGCTCGGCCTCTTCCGGGGAGAGATCCCCCAGCACGTAGCCCGCCAGCCACAGTTGCAGTTCTTCGGGAGACACAGATTCGGCTTTCATGAGGGGCCTCCCAACAACTCGCGCAGCCGCAGCAGAGCCCGCCGAGCTCTGGCTTTGACCGTTCCCAAAGGCAGATCCAGTTGCTTGGCAATTTCCGTTTGGCTCATGCCTTCGTAATAGGCCATCTTCAAGACTTGCCGTTGACTTTCGGACAACTCGGCCAAGGCCGTTTGCACCTCGGCCACCCGTTCCGCTTGGGCCAACTGCTCCAAGGTGGGATCCGCAGCAGGACTACCCTGCAATTCCACTCTGCCCTGTTCCAGGGAGCGCTGTCGATTCCGCCAAGAGCGCAGCCGATCCAAACAGCGAGAGCGAGCCAAGATGCTCAGGTAGGTGCGCAGGGATCCCCGTCTGGGATCGAAGGCAGAACGGGCCAAGTTCAAAAAAATATCTTGGGTGAGATCTTCGG
>NZ_JANSIO010000099.1:0-8957 GCF_047462195.1 Synechococcus sp. R3-13
ACCGCTTAGCGGTCGGAGCCGGGTAGTTTACAAGTTCCTGGAAGCTGCTGTTGCGGCCTCCGTAGCGCAGGTGCATATGCACCGGATCCCCGTGGGGTGCCCGCAGAATCACATAGGTGAAGGTCTCGCAACTGGCGTCTGCTCCAGGCTGCAACTGAAACAGATCCCAGATGGAACTGAGGGAACGATCGGGGTAGTAGAAGGGATCCGGCGCAGCCCCCCGATAGGCGTAGCGACAATTTTCCGCCAGGGGCTTTTTCCCCTCCAGATCGGCGTAGAAGGAGAAGAACTCCATCTTCTCGAACTTCACCCGCTTTGGATTGCGCGGATCGTTGGCCGATTGTTCCAGGGACGTATCCAGAGTGAAAACACCATCAATTCCCAGGTAGGGCACTTTATAAGCATTGGGGGACACAATCTGCAGCTCTAAGGCTGCCGCAGCCGCTCCAAAACCCAAGAGACTCAAGCTGCCGATCAGCCAGGCTAGGGCCGTTGAAGAACCAATTTGGCGAGAGAGCATAAAACTTTGTTGTGCCTGTGTTGTGCAGTAAACTGCAGAGCAGTTTAGGGGAAGCTTTGAGCTCGTACCATCCCACTGGGGGGCATCTGGCGAGAAATTCGCCGACTGCAGGTGCAGCTCTGAGGAACGGGATCCCATCTGGATCCCAACAAGGCAGTAAAATTGAGGTCAGGCTCACCGTAGAGGTGCCAGGTTTGCTGCCAGAGCCTGATATCTGGAAACTGATTTTGAAAGCGAGGAAAACCCCGTGGAGCTAGCTGAGATTGAGGAGTTGATGAACAAAGCTGTGCAAGCCACACAGCGCTCCTTTAATACGGTACGCACCGGGCGGGCCAATTCCAGCCTGCTGGATCGGATTCAGGTGGAGTACTACGGCGTGCCCACTCCCCTGAAGGCCCTGGCCAGCCTCACCACGCCAGACTCCAGCACTCTCTTGATCCAGCCCTTTGATCCCTCGACCCTGGCGGCCATTGAGCGGGCCATTGTTGCCTCTGACCTGGGTCTAACCCCCAGCAACGACGGCAAGGTGGTGCGGCTCACCATTCCCCCCCTGACGGAAGAGCGCCGCAAAGAGCTGAGCAAACAGGTGGCCAAGCTAGCCGAAGAGGGGCGAGTCTCAATCCGCAACATCCGGCGGGATGGCATCGACTCGGTGCGCAAGCGGGAGAAAAACGGCGAGCTGTCTGAAGATGAGTCCAAAAGCTTGCAGGATGCCATCCAGAAGCTGACCGACCGCTATATCAAAAAGATCGATGAGCTGCTGGCAGAAAAAGAAAAGGAGCTGACGACGCTGTAAAAGCTCCTTGTGGACATAACTCCCCACGCTACTGGCCTGCTTCTGCATAGCCGTAGGACGGGGTTAAAGACCCCATTTTTTGATCAAAACTCGACACTCATCCCGAAACTTCAAGGTTTCCACTTGCCCCTCGAAGTCGGGCAGCCGTTCGTTTCTCCTCGTCCAATTCCAACAAGAGGGATCCCGGCTTAGGCCAGGATGGAAGGGGGGAAAACGACAACTCTTGCCGCAATGGATCTGATCCTGTGCCATCAATCGGCGGATTTCGACACCCTGGGGGCGGCGGTGGGAGCGGCCCGCCTGTATCCGGGTGCCCGCATCGCCTTGACCGGGGGATCCCTGCCGGGGGTGCAGGAGTTTTTGGCCCTGTACCGAGATGAATTTCCCCTCATTGAGTTGCGCTCTGTGGATCCGGGACAGGTGCAGCGGTGGATTGTTGTGGACTGTCACGATCCGGATCGCTTGGGAAAAGCTGCCGCTTGGTTGAGCGTCCCCGGCACCCAAATCGAGATTTTCGACCATCACCTCAGGGATCCGGAAACCCCACCGGATGGCCTTTGGCCGCAGCAGCAGGTGAACTGTCATATCGAGGCCGTGGGGGCCACCTGTACCTTGCTGGTGGAGCGGCTGCAGGCTGCTGGGATCCCTCTCAGCCCTTTTGAGCGGCTGGCGCTGGCTTTGGGCATTCACATGGATACGGGATCCCTGACCTTCCCGGAGACCACCGCCCGCGATGCTGCTGCCCTGAGCTGGCTGTTGGATCAGGGGGTGAACCTGGTCTTGTTGCGGCGCTTTTTGGGGGATGGCCTCACCCCAGAGATGCGCGAGCTGCTCAGCCAGGGGTTGGCCCAGATGCAGGTGCAGCAGGTGGGGGAGTATCGCCTGGGAGAATGGCTGCTGGAGCTGCCGGAGTTTGTGCCCGGCTTGGCCGGCCTGGTGATGCGGCTGATGGATCTGACGGGAGTGGATGTGCTGCTCTTGGTGGCGCGGCAGGGGGAGCGGCTCAGCCTGATCGGGCGGGCGCGGCAGGAGTTTGCCCAGTTGGGCAGGGTGATGGCCCTCTACGGCGGCGGTGGACACGATTGTGCTGCAGCAGCCACGTTAAAAGCCAGCCCAGAGCAGCCTTTGCCCGACCCGGCCCAAGTCATGGCGGCCCTCAGGCAGGCTGTCCAAGAGCGGATCCCGCCCCCGGTGACGGCCAAAGATTTGATGTCGGCTCCGGTGCGCACCATCCGACCGGAGATCACCATCGACGAGGCCCAGCGGGTGCTGCTGCGCTACGGCCATTCCGGCCTGGTGGTGGTGGACGCTCAAGGTCGCCTGGTGGGGGTGATCTCGCGGCGGGATATCGATATCGCCCTGCATCACGGGTTTGGCCATGCCCCCGTCAAGGGCTACATGACCACCGACGTGAAAACCCTCTCCCCCGACACCCCCTTGGCGGAGATTCAGCGGTTGATGGTGCAGTGGGATATTGGCCGCCTGCCGGTTCTCCAGGATGGACAGTTGGTGGGCATTGTAACTCGCACCGATGTGTTGCGGCACCTACACGAGTTGCCGGCCCTCTCACCGCAGTTGGCTTTGCCCACCCTTTCCTGCCCTTTGGATCTCACCTTCGCGACCCTGTCGGAGCGGCATCGACAGTTGCTGGAGCAGGCCGCCCACATCGCCGATGAGAAGGGCCTGAGGTTGTATCTGGTGGGGGGAACGGTGCGGGATCTGCTGCTGCACCGGTGGGGACGGCAGCCCTCGCCCAACCTGGAGCGGCTGGATCTGGACTTGGTGGTGGATGGGCCCTACTCTTCGGCCCCGGATGGGATCGATCCCCCAGGCTGGGGCTTGATTTTGGGACAAGCGCTCAAACAACGCTTCCCGGAAGCGCGGCTGGAGATCCACGGCAAATTCCAAACGGCGGCCTTGATCTGGCCAGGAGGCTTTTGTGTGGATATCGCCAGCGCCCGCACGGAGTTTTATCCCTACCCGGCCTCTCCCCCCGAAGTGGCCATGGGATCCATTCAGCAAGACCTCTATCGGCGGGATTTTTCCATCAACGCCTTGGCCTTGCGCCTCAACGGCCCCCAGCGAGGACAGGTGCTGGATTTTTTCGGCGGACAAGCGGATCTGCAACAGGGGATCATCCGGGCATTACACCCCAACAGCTTCATCGAGGATCCCACCCGCATTTATCGGGCGGTGCGCTTTGCGGTGCGCTTGGGCTTCGCCCTGGACTCGACCACAGAAAAATGGATCCGCGCTGCCGTGGCCAGTGGTCTGCACGATGCCGTCGGCGGGGATCGCCTCAAGCAGGAGCTGGCCTATATTCTCGGAGCCCGCGATTGGCCCCAAGCCTTTGAGCGGCTGGCAGAATGGGGAGCTTTGCGCTGTATTCACCCCGACCTGGAGTGGGATCCCTCCCTGTGCCGGCGGTTGCAACGGGTGGGCCGCTGGGCTTATCACTTTCGCCGCCGCTATCCTGAGCTGGGATCCCAGGAGATCTGGCAACTGCGCCTAGAGGCTCTCCTCCTCACCCTACCCCAAGCCCCCCAGGTGGCCAGCCAACTCCACCTCACCCAAGCAGGCATCGAACGCCTCAGCCATTCCTCCTATTACCAAACCCTGTTGGCCCAATTGGATCCCGGCACCCTCTCTCCGGCCCAGGTGGTGCAACTGCTGCAGGGGCTGCGGATCCCGGCGGTGATTTTGTTGGCCGGGATCGCCCCCAAGCCGGCCCGGCGGTTGATCTGGTGCTACTTGCAGGAGTGGTACTGGGTGAAGCCGCTGCTCAACGGCCACGATCTGCGTCGTCTGGGTTATAAGCCAGGTCGCCCCTTCCAAGCCATTTTGGAGCAACTGCGTTGCCTCACCCTGAACGGCGAACTCACCACCCCGGCAGAAGCTGAAGCCTGGCTACAAGAACACTTCCCCCTGCCGCAAGCTCAATACCGAGGAAGAAAGTAGAAGGGCAAATCAGTCGAAATAGAAGAGAGTGACCAACTTGTGTTGTTCCTCAGCATGCTTGCAGGCATCCAGCAGCGTGACGCTGTCGTGGAAAACAAAGCAGATCAACTGCTGGCACTTGCCGATGATCTCCAGGTTGCACAGGCGGCTGGCCTCCGCCAGGGGAAGATGGTCGTTTTCGGGATGTTCCACCAGATGCAGCACCTGCTCCAGGCTGGCCCGCGACTCTGCCGGCTGTCGCTCCAAACTCTGCGGCAAGATCACCGTCAAGGACTTCATGTCCGCCCGCATCGCCCCCCGAATGACGGCCAAGTTGGTGCCAATAGCCCCAGAGGTGAGGATCTGATTGCCCGTGAGGGCCAAAGCATAGCTGAGGGTCTCGATCAAATACTGGTGGGTAATGGGCACATGACGGCTGCCCAGGATGGCCACTCGCTTCGGCCCAACTTGCTGAATGGCGGCCAACTCCTGCAAAAACGTATCAACGCTGGTGGAGACATCAATAGACTGGGTCAACGGGATCCCTCGGCAAATTCTCAAGATCTGGGCTAGGCTATGCTATCTCAAATTTCCGCTTTGGGATCCGGCCAAGTTGAAGCTCTACGGCTTCAGCCCCAAACTTTTGGTGGAGTGCTCAGGCTGTCTGCAGCAAGCTGGGCTTGGCTGTGGGCGGAAGATCCCGCCTGAATGTGGATGGTGTAGCTCATGCTGCTGTGAACGCCCCTGCCCAGCCAATGGCCGTAGAGAGGGGCAGCATCTCTGGGATAAGCGCTGGCCGCCAAAGCCACATGACCATCGGCCACGGCCAACCCTTGGGTGGGATCAAAGCCCCGCCAACCGGCCCCTGGCAAGTACACCTCCGCCCAAGCGTGCAAATGACGGCGCACAGGCTCTGGGGGTTCTCCACCCCTGCTCTCCCCCGAAGGCTGCGAGGGGCTGACCTGGTAGCCACTGACAAAGCGCGCGGCCAAGCCTACCGTACGGCAGACCTCCATGAACACCAGGGCCAAATCGCGGCAGGCTCCGGTTTTGCGATGCCAGGTCAAGCCGGCAGGCCAGGGATCCCCCTTTTCCCGCAAGATGTGGCGGCATTCTGAATAGATGCGCTGGTTCAGCGCCGGCAGAAAAGCTGTCGTTTCCCCCTGCACGTGATCCCATAGCTCCCAGGCCAAGGCCTGGATGCCGGGATCCGCCTGAGCCGTCAGATAAGGCTGTAATTGGGCTGCCAGCGTGCTGGGATAGTCGATGGGGAGATGGGTGGCCCAATCGCAGAGCAGGTAGTCGAAGGGATTCTGCCGCAGGGTGAGCACCGTGGCCTGAGTTTGGATGCGCAAGTGCTCGGTGGGATCCTCAAACCAAAGCCGAACTGCCGCGTTGCCCTCCAGCTCCACCAGCGCCGATTGGCCCACCGGCTGCGGATCCACCTGCAACTCAAAAGCCAGGAGAGTCTGGATCCCGTCGCAGCGCGGTCGCAATCGCACCGTATGGGGCTCCAGTTGGACTGGACGACTGTAGCGATATTCGATGAGATGGCGGATCTGAATTTGCACAGGTTGGCCAAATGACGGGCAAGGAGTTTTATCACAGGCAAAGGAGCACCGAGATCAGGCAACCCAAACTGCTCCCAGATCAAAGCCAAGAAGCGGTTGCATCGTCTGCCCGAGATCTCTAGACTTCAGGGATCCCGAGTTTGAGATCTCCGAGAGCTCTGCCCTGCCTCCCCAATCATCGAAACCTCCAGCTTAGAGCGGATGTACTCCCCAGCCTGTACAGGAGCATAGCGAGGGGGGTTTGCTGCATTCTGGCATGTGGGCAGGCATTCGATCCAAGCATCGTCCCGAGGAGCTGTAAAGTAAACCAAAGACAGGCGGCGACTGGAACCGAAAGCCGATCGGGGTGGATTGACCACGCGGTGCAACGTGGAGCGCCAACGGTCATTGGTCGAACGGGATAGCAGATCGCCAACGTTGATGACAAAGGCGTTGGGAACAGCCTGCACATCAATCCACTCTCCTGCTTTGGAGTACACCTGCAGCCCTCCCGGCGCCCCATCCTGTCGCAGAATCGTGAAGCCACCGTAGTCGGAGTGAGCCCCATAGCGTAGCTGTCCCGGGATGGGCTCCACCTCCTGTTCAGGATAATGCACAGCCCGCAGCACTCCCCCTTTCCCCTCCATAAAAGGCAGAAAATAGGTTTCCGGCAGATCCAAAGCCAACGCGCCCATGCGCATCAAGGTTTGGGTGAGCTGAAGCAGAGCCGCATCATAAGCCAGAAGAGCAGCCCGCAGTCCTGCTGGATGGGTGGGCCAAAGGTTGCCCGAATCCGGATCCACCCCTGCTTGGGGCCGTTGTGGATCTTCCCGAAACAGGTCATTGAACACCAGCGCCTCACAGAGATCGTAGGGAACCTCTGCCCCACGGGTAGCGGCTACACTTTCGATGCCAATCGGCAGGTATCCCTGGTTTTTGACGCGATCCGGAGTCACCACCTCCATTTTTTGTTCCAGCGGCAGGTCGAAGAAAGCCCTCGCTCTCTCGTAGGCTGTTTGTATGATGGCCTCCGGGATCCCATGCCCTGTGATCACCACAAACCCCACCTCCTCCAAGGCTGCCCCAAAAGCCTTTGCAACCCCTAGCGGATCCGTGCCCTCCCGAAAGGGGGTCAAATCCAGACAAGGGATCCCAGCTTGCTCAAAGGAAGAAACTGGAGACATGGCCGACGTAGAGACAGGCGCTCAGAACAGCTCCTACCCTACGAAGAAAACCTGCCCCAAGACTGTGTGGGCGGATACCCCCTCAGAGCTGGCACCGGCTCAACCCCACATCCAGAAACGAAACTAGGGATACTCTTGCTTGGCCTGTTGCCAGAGGACTTCCAGCTCCTGGAGACTGCGCCCTTTCAGAAGGGAGCTTTTGCCACCGCCGGGCGTGGATCCCAGCAGTTCCTGAGCCAGCTCTTCCATGCGCAAAAAACGACGGGCAAAGCGCAGATTGGTTTGGGCCAGAGCTTGGGCAGCATCCAAACCGTACCAACGGCCCAAGTTGACCAGAGCAAAAAGCAGATCCCCCAGTTCGGCTTCCTGCCGAGTTGGATCGGGGGGATCCCTCTCCAATTCTCGACGCAGCTCGGCTTCTTCCTCGCGGATCTTGGCCCAGATCCCCTCCACCGTTGGCCACTCAAACCCTGCCCCCACCACTTTGCAGGAAATTTTCAGGGCAGCCATTAGGGGAGGCAAACTTTGGGCATAGTGCAGCAGTTTTTGGCCAAGGCTTTGATCCGGTCGCTCCCCTTGCTTGATCTGTTCCCAAGAGCGGTGCAACTCCGGAAGATCTGCCATCACAGCATCCCCAAACACATGGGGGTGACGGCGGATGAGCTTATCGGCAATTCCCGCAGCCACAGCTTCCAGATCAAAGTGGTTCTGCTCGGCAAAGATCTGAGACTGCAACACCACCTGCAACAACAAATCCCCCAGCTCTTCGGCAATCGCCGCCGGATCCCCGGCTCGAATGGCAGCTACCGTCTCATACGCTTCTTCAAGAATGTAGGGGGTAAGAGACTCTGGAGTTTGGGCCCGATCCCAAGGACACCCGTCGGGAGCGCGCAACCGAGCAACAATAGCCGCCAAACGACTCATGTGTGAGCTAGAGGCGGAACGCTCCAGATAAAGGTGGGCAAAATGGCCCGTCGCTTGAGGATCCCAGCTTTGGAGCGTCAATGGGCCGGCCACCACCTCCAAGTCTTCTGTTAGCAACGTAACAGACTGGACAGGAGAACAGATCTGTTGCAAAACACTGCGCAGCTTCGCCAGATCCTGGCCCCCACAGCTTTTCAGCAGCAGGGATCCCTGCTCAGCAGCGAACCACCGAGCCAGAGCCTGTTGCCAGTTGGGCTGAAGACTATCCAGCGTTTGCAGCATGATCAAAAGGGTAGGCGCGGCCCAAATCCAAAAGGCGGCTGAGCTGCTCCAGATCGATGAAACTCAACTCCAAAAGGATCATCAGCAACGGCCCTTGCTGGCGATGCTGCAGCTTCTTGGCCAGGCTCAGTTGAGAACGGTCGATGATGCCCGTTTGCAAGAGATATTCCTCAAGGGCTGGGGGGGGAATGGGATCTAGCATGGTCGTTTCGCAGCGCTGAAGAAGGACAAATATGAAACTGAGAAGATAGTAAACTAACGTAACTATTCTTAACACTCCTACAGAGTTTCGGCAAAGATCCGGCTGGCAAATAGGCCACAGGTGAGCTTACCAAGCCCTGTGCCCACAGCTCCACGGCAAGAAAACCCCTAAATTGCCTCAGCAAATGAGGTTTCTGTATCCAAGGACACAAAAAATGGGTAGCGAGAGGTCATGGTATGATAGCAGATTGGCGATCAGTTGGCAGCACCCCGAAAGGCTGGCTGCTTCTTCTTTGTTTGGAGAAACCAACTTGCCTTGGCAAGATGTTACTTTTTTATCTGACTAATTCTGGTATTTAGATAAAAATCCTACAATAACTGCTCAGGGATCCAATCTGTTCGGCTCCTCTGGGATCCGCCCTGGGGCTGCCATCCTGCTCGGGTTAGCTAGACCGCCGAGAAGTCCCGCCCTCTATGTATCAGCATGGGAGTCGGGATGAGAGGCGGAGATTCCTGCGCTATGATAAGCAGAGAGCGGTGGGGCATCCCGTTCTTAAAGCTCA
>NZ_JANSIO010000100.1:0-1121 GCF_047462195.1 Synechococcus sp. R3-13
CCCCTGAGGGTTGTTTCTGGGGAAAGACAGCTCAAAGCCAAAGCGGGCCGCGTTGCTCTGCAGCCACTGGAAGGCCGGGGTGGTCTCAAAGGCTTCTTGAGTATCCCACTGCGGAAACCCGGCATCCCCAAGGTCGATGGCATAGCCAGTGTGGTGCTCGCTGTAGCCAGGGGGAGCACTGACAGCAGCTCGTTCCTCGGGTCGCAAGGCTCGGGATTGAGCCAATTGAAAAAACAAGAATTCCTGATCCGCAATGGAGCGAAACCCGGAAATGGGGACAAGGCGGATCCCGGCAGCTTGAGCTGCTTCGCTCATGCGAAGGTAACTTTCAGCAGCCGCCTGGCGTAGGCGCACCTCACGACCACGGTAGCTGCCCACCACCCGCAAGCTGTCTGCAGGGGCTTCGGAATAGGCATAGTGCCCCAACAGAGAAGGTCGCCCATTCTGCACAGTTGGCTGCGGCAGAGGGGGCTGACCGGTTTCTTCCAGAACTTGGGGATCCGCCGCCTGCTGGGATCCCGGTAACTTCTCTATCCCCCAACCCGCCAGGAGCAACAGCCCAACCAGCACCAGGCCCAAGACTAGACGGGACCTCAGGGCAGGCACCGAACTTTGCGCTTTTTTCGCCGGAGTGGACTGGCGACGGGCGACCGGAATGTCGTCGTTCATGCGCAAAGGCCGGGATCTAGCGAGGAGTACTGAAAAGAGGCAGCGTTTCTACAAACCCAAATCCGCCAAAATATCGCGGGCATGGGTTTCGGTATTGATGTTCTGGTAGACCTTGGCAATTTTGCCCTCGCCATCAATGACGTAGGTCACCCGCTTGGCGTAGCCGCCCCCATCCACATCGTAGGCGCGGGTGATCACCCCACTGCTATCCACCAGTAGGGGGAAAGGCAAGTTGTACTTTTCGGTGAACTTTTGGTGAGAAGCTTGGTCGTCCATGCTCACCCCCAGCACCACCACGTCCTTGCTTTGGTAGTCGGCGTAGGCGTCGCGGAATCCACAGGCTTCTTTGGTACAGCCGGGGGTGTCGTCTTTGGGGTAAAAATAGAGGACAACGGTTTTGCCGGCAAAATCAGCCAGCGAAACCTGGTTGCCTTGGGTGTCAGTGGTGTTGA
>NZ_JANSIO010000101.1:0-2468 GCF_047462195.1 Synechococcus sp. R3-13
ATGCTCAGCAGTGTTCAGCGTAAATGTATCAGCCTTTCTCTGTAGACGTTCGATTGCACCTAAAAAATTGCCCCGCCCATCACCGGGCGGGGTTATTGCTGCATCCTCAGGCCAGCTTAAACTGCCTCTGGAACTTTGGCCTCTTCCGCCGCCACTTCCTGCACCACGATCTTGCCCCGGAACACCACGTAGTTGTAGATGTTGTAGGACAAGATAACCGGGATCAGAAAGCCAATAAAGGTGAGCATAAACACCAGCGAGCTGGGGGAGGCTGCTGCTTCGTAGATGGTGACGCTGGGGGGGATGATGTTGGGGAAGACCATGAACCCCAAGCCGACAAAAGAAAGTGCAAAAATCAAAAAGGTGTAAACCAAAACGCTATTTTCTTCCCGCCGGCGCAGGCTGCGCAGCAACAACGCCACAAACAAAAGCCCCAGCGCCGGAATGGCGGCAAAGATGTAGAAAAGGGGAGGCGAGAAGAGCTGAGCACGCGCCTGCTCGGACATGATAGGAGTGCTGATGGTGATAAACACTGCCCCCAGTAAAGTTGTCCAGGTGGCGATGGTTGCCGTCTTGTAGTAGGTTTCCTGAAGCTCGCCGGTGGTCTTAACGATTAGGTAGGCTGAGCCGATTAACACATAGCCCTGGATCAAAGTAAGAGCCACCAACAGCGTGCGCCAGGTCAGCCAATCCCAGGGGCTGCCGGCAAAGTGGCCGGCTTCGTCCACGCGGATCCCTTCGAAGACGCTGCCCAAGGCAAATCCCTGGCCCAAGGCTGCCAAAAAGCTGCCCACTCCAAAGGCCAGGTTCCACACCAACTTGTTGTCGGCGTTTTCCCGAAACTCGAAGGAAACGGCCCGCAAGATCAGGCCCACCACCATGATCACCAAGGGTATGTAGAGGGCATTGAGAATGGTGGCGTAGGCGAGAGGAAAAGATCCAAATAGGGATCCCCCCATCAACACCAGCCACGTCTCGTTGGCATCCCAAACATTGCCCAAGCTGGTCATGAGAATGCTGCGCCGCGTCTCGCTGGAGGCCGTCAGGGAGAGGATACCAACTCCCAGATCAAACCCGTCCAGCAGAACGTAGAGAAATAGGAATAGGCCCAGGATAAAAAACCAAACCTGGGGCAGAAACCGCTGTAAAGGCTCAAAAGATTCCATCGCTGTTCCCTCTGCTTTGAGTATTTCTGACCAGTGCGAGACAGTTCCCGATGGCGATCCCCAGTCCCTCTCCCTCTAGGGAAGGGAAGTTGGGAGTTGACGTAGCGAAGGGTTTCACTGCTGTGGGGAATGGGCCTGCTACGTTGCCCTGTTGCTACTTGGAGTCACCAGTTAGATGGCTACCAAACTGCTGCTACCGAGCTTCTGCAGGACGGCGATCTGGCTCGTGGCGGGCAGGCTCGACCACGATCACCGGCTGCGTTGCCGGGACAGGGGCGGGCAACTCCAGGTTTGGCCCTTCGCGGATGATGCGGCTGCCAAAGTAGAGAGCGGCAACGAAGAACACAGTGTACAACGCGGTCAGGCCAACCAGAGAAAACAGCACTTCTCCTGCCGGCAGGGGCGAAACCGATTCCACCGTGCGCAGTTGTCCATACACAATCCAGGGCTGCCGACCCACACAGCGGACGATCCAACCGGTTTCAACGGCGATGTATCCCAGGGGTGCTGCGAAGATCCAAGCTCTCATCAGCCACTTTTGCTGAGAAAGGGCCTCCACTGAGAGCTTGCCCCTCAGCCATTGCACAAGGGTAACTCCGACAAGCCCGGCCAGAAAAAGACCAATGGCCACCATCGTTCTGAAGGAGTAGTAGATCAGGCCGACCATGTGGGGACGATTTTGGGGATCCCAGCTTTTGAGCCCTTGAATGGGTCGATCCAGCCTGGGTTTGAACTCCAGCAGATAGCCCAGCGCGCCAGGGATCTTCACCTCCCACTCATTGCGCTCTTCGCGGTCGTTGGGCACAGCCAACAGGCTCCAGTCTGCCCGCTCGCCGGCAGGGATCGTCTCCCACTGGGCCTCCATGGCCGCCAGCTTGGCCGGCTGATAGCGATAGACTTGCTCCGCGCTCAGATGGCCGACGAACACCTGCAAAGGGGCGACCACCAGGGTCATTGCCAAGACCACTTTGAGGGAGCGGGAGAAGAACTCGCTGTGCCGCCGCTTGAGAATGTACCAGGCACTGATGCCACCGATAACAAACAAAGAGGTTTCCAAGGTGGCAAAAAACATGTGCAGAAAGCTGTTGACCATGAAGGGGTTGACAATAGCTTGCAGGTAGTCCCGCACCACAAATTTCCCATCGACGAACACGCCACCTGCCGGCGTCTGCAGCCAAGAGTTGGCCGTCAGGATCCAAAAGGTGGATAAGTTGGCGCCAAAGGCCACCAGGATCGTCGAGATCCAGTGAATCACCGGCGGGACGCGCTCCCAGCCGAACAGCATGATCCCCAGAAAGCTGG
>NZ_JANSIO010000102.1:0-9716 GCF_047462195.1 Synechococcus sp. R3-13
GGGCGGGGCTTGCAACCCAGTTTTCTTGGTCACTGCAAATTGGTTTGAAACAGCCCAAGTGTAAGGACTCCGTCCCGCTGGCGCGATCAGCACCGCCCCAGCCCCTCTCCCAGGGGAAAAGGGGAGTTCGCAACCTAGGTTGAGAGGTTTACCCCCATTGACAACAACCCTGCTGTGTCGCTGGGGTCTGGTTGATACTTGAGGGGCGGTCAACCATGCCCAATCAGCCTCCGCTCGGAACCGGGAAAGAGCCCGTTACCGCCCGGATCTTCTGTCGTCGCCCGGCTCGCTCGATCTCCAGCTCCAGGGTGCTGCCCACCTCAGTGCGCTCCACCTCCTGTTGCACCTGATCGGCTGTGGTTACGGCACGACCATTGATGGAGAGGATGACATCCCCAGACCGCAGCCCTGCCCGTTCCGCCGGGGATCCCTGGATGACTTCGCCAATCAGTACACCCTGATCCACCGTTATCAAAATGCGGCTATTGGGATCCTGGTTGAGGCGCTCCTTCAGCTCTGGAGTCAGCGTGAGCATGCGGATGCCCAGGTAGGGGTGATCCACCTTGCCGCGAGTGATCAACTGATTGGCCACCCGCTGGGCCGTCTCAATGGGGATGGCGAAGCCCAACCCTTGCGCTCCCTGGATGATGGCGGTGTTCACCCCTATCACCTCCCCTTGAGCGTTGAGCAGCGGGCCGCCGGAGTTGCCGGGGTTAATGGCCGCATCCGTTTGGATAAAAGATACCCGCTTGTCAGGCACCCGAATCTCCCCGCTGGAACGGCCCAAAGCGCTGATGATCCCAGCCGTAACGGTGTTATCCAAACCCAGGGGGTTGCCGATGGCAATGGCCCACTGGCCCGGCTCCAGGGTTTCCGAGCGCCCCAGCTTCACGGTCGGCAGGTTCTGGGCGTTGATCTTCACCACGGCGATGTCCGTAACCGGATCCGAACCGATTACCTGCCCATCAAAGCTGCGGGTATCCTTGAGCGTCACCGTTACCTTGTCGGATCCCTCGACCACATGGGCATTGGTGATGATCTGGCCGTCTGGGCTGATGATGAACCCAGAGCCGGTTCCCTGCTGTCGCCGCTGCCGAGGGATGGAAGGGATCGCTTGGCCAAAGAAATCCCGGAAAAAGGGATCGCTGAAAAACTCCTCCGGAAAAGGGGCAGGGGCGCGCACCGTCCGCTCAGCATCGATGCGAACCACCGCCGGCCCCACCTTTTGCGCCACATCGGCGATGAAATTCAGGTTCAGTTGGGGCGGGGTTGCCGTCGTCTGGGCAGATACCCCCTTGCCCCCCACCAGAGCCGCTCCCAGCCCAATGCCCAGCAGCACCAGCAGCACTGACGAGAGAAGAGACTTCCAAGTGGAGATGGCAAAAGGCTGGAAAGAGGATTGAGCAGGTTGGGCGGAAGCTTCTGACCCGGGAGAGGGCTGGCCCGGCATGGATGTGCTGCGCTTCATAGCTACAAGAAGAGGGTTGGGATGCTGCAAGACTTCGGCCCCACGCAGGGGGAGAAACCTAGAGCCTAATCTAACATGGACAGCAGGGATCCCAGAGTGGGCAACCCTAGCGTTTTTCCGTACTTCTATCTGGAGCGAAGAGCAGCGGAATCTGCTCACCTGAGGTAGCCCATTTCCATTCAGTTGGCTTTGATCAAGATAGGTAAAAGATAGGTAAGGCCCGAAAGGCTCCCGGTTTTGTCCGGTTTGCAGCTAGCGTAGGAATGATGAATGGGGGTAAGACCATGACCAACCCAGCCAGCCGCCTGTTGGCTCCTCTGCTTGGCGGATTGCTCTCAGCGCAGATGGCCGCCCCAGTTTTGGCCCAAATGGGGCCCTTGCCACCACCGCCTGCCGGTGAGGGATGGCGTCCTGTGAATCCTCGCCCCCTTCCCCCTGGCCCTCAACCCCTGCAACCTGGCCAGCCCTTTCAACTGCAAACCACGTTGCTATTGCGCTCTGGGGATCTGATCCAGGCGGTGCATCGCTCCCCAGAAACCCTCTTGATTGCCCCTGGGGAAACCCGCGCCGTCAGCCTTAGCTTGGATACCCCTCTGCGGGACATCTACGGCAACATGGTCGTCCCGGCGGGGGCTGTTTTGGAAGGCCAATTTCAGCCGGTGAGCGGCGGCACCCAGTTTGTCTCGCGGGCCCTGATTTTCAACGGCCAATCCTACCCCCTCTACGCTCAGAGCCAGGTTATCCCGCTGCGCAAGGATCCCCGCCACACTTCCGGGGAAGCGATTGTGCAAGATGCCTTGATTGGGGCAGCTGCGGGGGCCATCTTGGGAGGCTTGTTCGGCGACCGCGTGATCTCGACGGAGAAAGTGCTGGGTGGAGCGGCGGCAGGGGCTGTCATCGGCAATGTAACGGCGCCGGAAGTGGCGGTGATCAACGCCAATGCCAACTTGACTCTGACGGTCACCCAAGATTTTCAGCCCTACCTGCCCTAGCGAGCCCCTGAAAACAGCTCTGGCCCTAGGGACTGGCGGTGAGCCGATCCAGAATCTCCTCGTGGGAGAGGCCCTTGCGCACCCATTCCTCGCAGTGGTGCAGCCGCTGAGCCGTGCCGATGAGGAAGCGGTTGAGATCGGCCCCCAGGGATTCGCAGGTGGTCTGTACGCAGATGAGATCCCGCCCCGAAAGCAATGAGAAGAGGCTGGCCAGCATTCCCGCCTCCAAATATCCGGCAGGCTCTCGCCGTGCAGAAGGTTCCTCCGGGTTGAAGCTGGCGCGAGCGGCAAGGGCAAACCCGGAATTGCGGATCCCGGCCTGAACCAAGCCGTGGTCAGCAGCGGAAAAGTCCAGCTCCAGGCGTCCCCAACCGTGGGTGGCCCAGAGGTCGCTGAGGGCATCCAGGAAGATCCCCATCGGCAATTCCTGCAGCGGCTGCTGGTAGTAGCCGGAAAGCTCGTCTTCAACACGGCGGAAAAATGCCTCTCCCCAATCGCGGCCACAGTTGTAGAGAATGACGCGGGTGGCTTGGCCAGTTTCATAGCGCAGGCCGGAGTAGAGAGCTTCCAGCAGGGGCATGGGAAAGGCCGCCAAGCGGTATCCTCCGCGGCTGTACAGCAGTCCGGTGTGGATGTCAGGGCGGATGTAGTAGGCAGGGCTAAAGCAGTGCCCAGGCAAGATCTGGTCTTGCAGAATCTCTTGCAGGGAGATCATGGCTATTCTCGCAGTCAGGTGGACAAGAGGGCGGGGATGGATAGATTGGGGAGCGGCTGGAATTTTTGGCGTGAGGGAATGAATGATTAAGGAGTGAGCTGTATAAACTGTATACAGTAAATCGGGAGAAGGAGGTCGCTATCGGAGGGCGCAGGGAACTTTGGTGAATAGATTGAGGGCGAATGGACCTAGTTAACCAGCATGGATTTGGCCAAAAGCAGATAAGGACGGATCATCTCGCTCTCTTCTGCCCCAAAGATGTAGGTCAGGGAGTCGAGCATTAACTTGTAGGCAGGCTGGCATTGGTCGCGCATCTTGAACGATTTCAGGATCGTCTCCAGCCAGTAGAGCAATTTATCCCTCAGGTAGTCTTCGTCGTTGAGCAGCATGGCCATGCAGCAGTAGCGCCACACCATGCTCAGATCCCGGCGGCAGCGCTCCCAGGCCAGGTGACCATGCTGGCGGATTAAATTCGGCATCATCGGCTGAAACTTCTCCATCACCCGATCCAGCAGCTCTTGTTCTTTGGCCTGCAGAACCTGGTAAAGGCGGACCCGCTTCGGGATCCCTTCCACGTAGGCGTGTAGAGTTTTCAACTCGTCCGGGCGCAGATAGCGGCCTTCGCTTTGTTGCATCAGCTCGGCAACCCTTGAATTCATAGATAGAGCCTCCTTCAGTGGGCTTCACACAAACATTTCCGCCAAGGTGAGAGCCCTCTCCGGCGGAACTGTGGGCAGGTCAACCTCGGCCTCAGACCTAGAAGAAGAGGGGGAAGGGAACTGGGCCTGAGAAGTGGCGCAGACAGCTTGTAGCTCTTGCCAGTAGGGGGCAAGCAAACCCTGCTGATCCGCTGGCAGGGATCCCTGAACCACTGCCCGTAGCTGAGCGAGCGCTTGCGGCAACCCTAGGTACTGTTCCATCGCACCAAGAGTTACCTGCTGCACAGGGGTGGGATCCCCCAGCAACAGACTCAGGCCCAGGGAGCGCAAACAAAAGGCCAATTGACGAGCCAAGAGGCGCTGAGCCGGGGTTAGAGAAGGTTCTGCCCCCTCTCTGGCGGGATTGCTGCTGGGCAACGCTGTCGCGACGGGGGTTGGCCCCTGCTGTTGCAAAACCTTTTGGATCCAGGTCAGCTCTTGCTGTTGTAAGACCTGGTAAAGCTCCAGCCGTTCTTGAAAAGAGAGAGAGTAGCGAATCAGGTCTTGCAGATCGTCGGGTGTTAAGTAATCCCCTTCTCGCTCGGCAATGCGCTCCGGCCAAGAGTGAAGGTCATCCATGGGTGAAGTCTCCTTAGAGCACGGATCGAGAGAGCACAACTGAGAGCCCTGAACAAACCAGAGCTAGAGCAAAGCTCCGCCAAACAAGGCGGCAAAATCCTCAAGGGTAAAGGGATCCTCTGCCGGCAATTCCGGCAGCGGCTCTGAGCGTGGGCAGATGCCCGACCAATTGAAGCCGGCAAAAAACTGTCCCACCGATTGGGCAAAGAGCATGGGGGACTGCGGCGGCGGCTCTTGAGCAAAGGGAGCCTTGGCCGGGGGTCGGTTATCCCAGTTCAACCCCTGCAAAAAGACCGCCAGCGGCTGGGTTAAGTCCAGATCGGTGTCTAAGTTGAAGGTGACCATGGGCGTTTCTCCAAAGTGTCGAGGGATCCCAGAGAGCCTTCAAAAGCCACAAGCAAGCCTCACAACTGGTGCAAACGCTGCTCGATCTCGCGGGCGCTGGCCCCTTCGGTGATCCAAAAATTGGCGGCATCAATGCGTTCTTGCCCGCCCAACAGGAACTTGCAGTAGGTTTCCCCCATGGCGTAGCACTGGATCTCGATGCAGGCCAGCTCGCGGGAAGTCATAGCGGTGAAAAACCCGGCAAATAGCCCGGCATAGAGATGGCAAACCGGCTTGCCCACATCCCCTAGGGTGCGAGCCACCATCGAGTCAAACAAGTTGATAAACAGGAAGCCTTTTTGTTTGGATTCGGTTTCCACCTCCCACTTGCCCCAGCCCTGAGCCGTAAAAGGCCACCACCAAGTCTCCAGCAAAAACAAAAGGTTGGACTGTTTTACGCCAATCCCATACTCCCGCTCGTACCACTCGGAGAAGTGCTTGGCATCGCGGATGCCCCAATCTCTGCCAATGGTGTACATCACCGCCGCCGAAGCATCTCCCACTTCCCGTTCCAGGCCTGTTTGCAAGCCCACAATAAAGTCTTCGCTCAACAGCAGATTTTGGGTGTTGTTCCAATCGATAATCGTGCCCTGATCTCGGTTGAAGCGAAAGAAATCGCGGTAACTGTAGTGGGCATGCTTGTCACGGCCCACAGGCAGGGTGACTGCAGGACGGGGATCCGGTCGAGATGTGGTGGCCATGGCGCTCTCCTGATAAAAAATGGATAATTCTAGATTGCAAAGCAACAGGATTTGGTGGGATTTGTAGGGATCAACTGGGCCAGACAATGCCAATGAGTCAACAAAATGAATGGCTAAGCATTCGATAAACTTGGTCAGCTATCTGAGGGATCCAACATTGTTCAATCCTTGGTTGATTGTCTATAAGACAATGCCCGCTGAGCCCAAGGGATCCCTGAATATCGACAATCCATCAAACTTCCCGAGTTTGGGCCAGCGTATTGCCAATGATGCGGAAGTCCTCATTTTCTAGCTGCTTAACAGTAGAGCGAGTGATGATCTTGCCCTGCTCCACCAAAACCTTCCCCGTCCGTGGGTGCAGCAGGTCTTGTTCGGCCCGCCGACCGATGAGCACTTCGATATCCCTCAGCGAGTTCACGTACATCCCCGGCGGCAGCTCCACCACCACGCCATCGGAAACCACCCGCGCCTGACAGGCCAGCCGGGAATTGCTGCGGGCGCTGGTAATGGTCTCCAGAGTCTTGGCCTCGCGGGGGGTGATGGGAGTGAGGCTTTCCATTCCCTCTTTGACGTAAACATGACAGGTGGCGCAGAGGCCGCGACCGTTACATTCCCGCGAAACCTGCAGCTCCTCCGACAAAATGGCCGACAGCAGATTGCTGTAGGTATCGACCTCCGAGACACGAGATAAAGGCTCTAGCCGGATTTGTTTAACCATAGACGGGATCCACATTAAGGGCAGACAAAAAACCCCGGCGGGCAAGATCTACTGCATAAGCAACGCAAACAAATCACAACAATTAACTCCCTTCCCCTGCAGCCCCCTTGCAGGTCTACAGCAACACCTGAGTCCCCAGTCAATCAAACCAGAGCACTTCACCAGAGCACTTCAAATGATGAGCCCTGCACCTGTGACCCTGGGAGAGGCTACATTCTTTACTTAACTTATATTCTGGATCTGGAGCAGGTTATTCTGGATGGAAGTGTCATAATACTTAACTACGAATAAACACGGAATTTTTTTATCGGCTAGAAAGTTACAAAGTGAAATCACGTAAATTGGAGAAAATGACAATCCTTTCGTAAATATTTATCGCAGATCTCCCCCGGTCGTTCTGTCGGCAAGGTAAATCTTAAGTAGAACCTTCACGGTCTTTTATTGGCAATTTTGTTACAGAAGGATGTGCTGAAGTTTGCCGTAAAAGCGTATCGAGCCATTTGCTATTCCCTTCATAATTTCTTTAAAGTAGTCCCCCATTTTGTCTGTAAATCGATCTTTTCTGTTTTTGTTGGCTTCGTCGATTGGGAGCTATTGCCATGGAACCACGCCAGCGGGATCCGCAAACGTTGCAAAACCTGTTGCGGGCTGCCTACCAACAGCTTTTGGAACGCCAGCCCTACCAGCACGAGAAAACAGGAGAGCTGGAGAAAATCGAGCAGGACTTCTTGCGGGGGCGGATCGGGATTAAGCGCTTGGTTCGCCAGATTGGGGGATCCCGGCTCTACCGGCAACTCTTTTTCAGTGCCGGCTGCAACACCCGCTGTGTAGAGCAGGGCTTCAAGCACTTTTTGGGACGGGCCCCGGCCAGCAAGGAGGAGGTGGCCGCCTACCACGACATTTTGGTGCACCAGGGCTTGCAGGCCATGGTCAATGCCTTTATCGACTCGGAGGAGTACCGCCACCAGTTCGGCAACGACCATCTGCCCCACCCCCGCCAACGGCTGAGCGGCCACCCACCTTTGGCCTACTTGCTGACAAACCAAATGCACCGGCGCCATGAGCTGGGGATGCAGGGATCCCCGCTTTTGCACAGTTTGGCGGCGATGGAAGTGGGGATCCCTTAGGCAGTGGGGCCGGGGAGGAAGTCGAGGGTATAGGCTTGGCGAACCTCCAGACCCGCTGCGCCGATCCCCAGGGCCACCATCTCCTGAAAGTAGGTTTGCCAGCGCTGGTGGGTCATGGCCCCGATCCCCAAAGTGGCTGCATCTCCTGAGGTAAGGATGCCGTAGTCTTTCAAGGCTTGGTGGGCGTAGGCCAGGAGGGCCTCGCTCATGTTGGGGTTGTCTTGGCGGATGAGGCGATTGCCGGGGCGGGGATCCTCTAGGTAGCTCTGCCAGCCCTGGATGGAGGCAGCTACAAATTTTCGCACCTGCTCCGGGTGCTGTTCGGCAAAGGGGCGGGTGGTCTCCAGGGTGGTGGCGTAGGGGGAATAGCCGTAGTCGGCCAGCAGAAAAACGACGGGATCAAAGCCCCCCTCCTGGCGCACGCGGAAGGGCTCGGAGGTCACATAGCCCTGCTGGGCAGAAGACTTGTCCAGCAAGAAGGGCGTGAGGCTGAGGTTGTAGGGGCGCTTCTGCTCGTCGGTAAAGCCAAATTTGGCCCGCAAAAAAGGCCAGTAGGTGAGGTTGGCCCCCGGTGACACCCAGATGGGCTTGCCCCGCAGGTCTTCCAGGCGCTCGATGCCCACCCCTGGATGGGCCAAGAGACACTGGGGATCCTTCTGGAAAAAGGCGGCCACGGTGAGAACAGGGATCCCAGCTTGCAGAGCCGCCAGAGCGTCGGGGCTGCCGCCGAGCACAAAATCTGCCGCTCCCCCGGCTAGCAGTTGCAGCACGTTAACCGCCGTTCCCCCCATGCGGATTTCCACCTGCAGACCGTAGTCGGCGTAGATGCCGGTGGCCAGGGCTTGGTAAAAGCCGCCGTGTTCGGCCTGGGCGTACCAGTTGGTGACCAGTCGCAAGGGCCGGGATCTGGCCGAAGAGGGGCGGGAGCCCGCTCCTACTGCTAGCAGAGCAGCTCCACTGGCCAAAAAACGCCGCCGCGGCCAAGGCTCTGGAGTTACACCGGACATAGGCAGGGATCCTCAGGCGGCCACGCTTTCAGTATCTCGCAAGTAGACCAGTTTTTCCTCAGGCTGGCCACCCCTTGGAAGAGGAGCTGTTGGGAGGCGTCTTCGATTTATATTTGCAAAGCAAGCGGGATCCCCTTCTTACAAGGGGCAAGATCGACATTCCAAGGGGTAGGGCATGGGCAAGGTGTATCTAGTGGGGGCAGGGCTGGGCGGGCGGGCGGGCCTGACGCAGGGAGCACTGGAGATCCTACGGCAGGCTGAGGCTATCTGGATCGACGAGCTGGTGGATGAGCGCTTGTTGGCAGAGTTGCCGCCGCAGGCGCAGGTGTGGCGACGCTCTGGGCCAGGAAGCCTCCAGGAGGGCATCCACTGGCTCATCCAGCGCTGCCGAGAAGGCAAACAGGTGGTTCACCTCAAGTCAGGGGATCCCTTGATCTTTGGCCGCGCTCGCGAAGAGATCCAAGCCCTTAGGGAGGCGGGCTGTCCCTTTGAGATTTGGCCGGGGTTGTCGTCGGCCCTGGCTGGCCCCTTTTGGGCAGGGATCCCCCTGACCGATAAGCACTTAAGCCGCGTTTTTGCCGTGCTGACTGCCCACGATCTAGAGGCCTTGCCCTGGAGCGCCCTGGCCCAGTTGGATACTTTGGTGATTTTGATGGGATCCCGGCAGCGACAGCACATTGGCGCACGGCTGATGGAGTCTGGGATCCCGGCAGACCGACCGGTGGCTGTGATCTGGGGAGCGGGGCAGGCAGAGCAACAGGTGTGGGTAGGCACCTTGGCGGAGCTGCAGCAGGAGGCGGGTCAGGCGAAGTTGCCGGGTCTGCTGGTGGTCGGGGAGGTGATCCGGTTGCGGCAGGACTTTTTGCCGGGGATCCCACCCTTGCTGCCACCGGCTCCTTTGGCAGGCAAGACGGTGCTGGTTACCCGTTCTGAGGGGCAATCGCCAGCTTTTTGTGAGTTGCTGCAGGCCCAGGGGGCGCGGGTGCTGGAAATGCCCACCCTGGTGATCCAACCGCCCACCTGTTGGGATCCCTTGGATGCCGCCATTGCCCGCCTGGGCCAATTCAACTGGCTGTTGCTGACTTCGGCCAACGGGGTGCAGGCTTTCTTTGAGCGGTTGCACCGGCAAGGTCGGGACAGTCGGGCTCTCCACCCCGTACAAGTGGCGGTGGTGGGATCCAAGACCGCTTCCGTGCTCGCCCAGTACGGCATCCATCCCGATCTCATGCCCCAAGAGTTTGTGGCCGAGGCCCTGCTTCAAGTTTGGCCGGAGCCGATCTCAGGGCAGCGGATTCTCTTTCCCAGAGTGGAGTCGGGAGGCCGGGAG
>NZ_JANSIO010000103.1:0-4807 GCF_047462195.1 Synechococcus sp. R3-13
CCACCTCCGCCCGCGTTCCCAACAGGGCCAGCCCTTCCAGCACCCCAAAAGCGGCATTGGAGGTGCGCTCCGCCAGGAGCTTTCCTTCCGGCAAAATGATGCGCACCCGCAGGCGGCAGCCCTCTGGGATCCCGGGCAAAAGATTGATCTCAAACAAACGGCGGGCATAGGCATAAATGGCCGGGCTACCATCGGCTTGCCGCCCCAGCCCTTCCCCGGCTTCCAAGATCAAGGGGGGATCCTCGGGATCCCTATCCTCTAGCCTGGCCCAAGCCCAGACCGGCGTGTCGCGGGTGAGATCCAGGTGGGGGCCGGGATCCGAGCGGGTAATGGCCAGAGCTGTTGCCTTCTCCAAGACAGCTACCTGCTCCACCGGGATGTGGATCCGAGCCTCAAGGGACCGGGGCTCAGCCTGCACCGCAATCGCCAAGCGCCCCCCTTCCTTCTCCAAAGGGATCCCCAGAAGGTGGTGAAGAGCAGCTCTGGCCGAAGCAACGGCGAAAACCGGCAAGGTATAGCCCCGCGGTCGGGATCCCTGAACAGCATCCTGCATCTGCAGAGATTTTTGCTTGGGAAATGGGTAACCGGAAAACCAAAATCTCCGGAAAATGCACACCTCAATTGTGGCTTGTGAGAGAACCCAGGAGTTTCGGGGAACACCTCCCGGAAGCAATCGTTAAATGATCTGGGGGAAGAAGAGGGGATCCGAAATTTGCCTTTTTCAATGAAGGTAGTCGAAAACTGGGGCAGCTATGAGCGAAGCAGTGCAGCACTACCTTGAGCGTCTGGAGTCGCAAATACAGGAGCTAAAAGCTGCCATCGAGCGGATGCCCGAGCAGGTGGTGGCTGTTCTCCTGGCTACCCAGGAAGCCAAAAAAAACACCCCCACCCCATCTCGTTACAGCGTTCTAATCTCAGACCTGGTGGAAGATGGCAGCCACAACTTCCTGCTGGATGATGAACCTACTGTGGTGAGCAACCGCAGCATGGGGCATGAGCTGGCCCCCGAAGCCCAAATACAGCGCCTGAGTGCCCAGTTAACCGCTGCCTACAACCGCATTGCCGCTCTGGAAGAGCAGCTCTTGGCCCAGCGCTTGCAACACTAAACCAAACCGACAGTCGTCCGGACCGGTCTGGAAAGGCTTCAACGGGGGGCAGCAGAGGGCTTGCCTTTGCGTTGCACATCCTGCATCTGGAAGCCGTGCTTGCGCAGCTCTTGATCCAGCACCAGCTCGTTTTCCACGTGATCCACAAACAACACGCCGTTGAGGTGGTCGATTTCGTGCTGGATCACCCGCGCCAGCAAATCGTCCGCTCGAAGGGTGCGGGGCCGCCCCGTTTCATCCTTAAACGAAACCACAATCCCTTCTGGGCGCACGACCTCGCAAAACACCCCCGGAATGCTTAGACAACCCTCCTGCCCGGCAACGGCCTCGCCAATGTACTCCCGGATCTCCGGGTTGATCAGCACCAGCGGTGGCACCTCCGGCTTATCGGGATAAAGATCCACCACAATCATGCGCTTGGGAATGCCAACCTGCGGAGCCGCCAGACCAATCCCATCAAAGCTGTACATGGTCTGCAGCATGTCCCGGGCAAGCTGGCGGATCTCGTCGTTGACCTGGCTGATGCGCTTGGCCGGCTGCCGCAGCACCTTGTCCCCCATGCGATAAATGCGCAGGGGCGGATGCTTCAGCTTCACTTTGGGAACGGCAACAGAAAGGGTAGCCACCATCTGGCAGATCTCACAGAATAACAGCAGGTATCAGGCCTGGATCCCTATTCTACATTCAGTCCCAGTTGCGCCGAAACCACTGTTGCCTAACTCTCTTCTCCTTTTTGATTTTGAAGAGGGGGTAGGGACCTGTTTGGGATGATCATGGCTCAGGGTTGCCGTCGCCAGCCTCTGGAAGTCGTTGGGCCTGTTGGTCAATTCCCTGCTTAAAGCCCAAGGCCACCAAAATATTGGAGAGGGTGAGAAAAGCCTCTGCCCCTCCATGCAAGGGATCCACATTGGCCAGGGAAGTGCCGTAGTGCATCTGAGCGTACAGCCCTGCCGGGATGCTGACGGCCACAAAAAGCAACAACAGCCAAAATCCAACCAAAGCCAAACGTGGGATCCGGCGCAGCCGCGACAGAAAGAATAAAAAGACCAAGTAAGGGAACAGAGAGAGGGCAAATAAACTGTTCATCGCCTAGTCGGGATCCCCCTTCTGTGCAGGCTCATCCACCCTTTCAGCCCGCCAAATGCGGTAAGCAGCCCAAGCCAAGGTGCAGTTGCCCAGCAAGGTGAAGCTGGCCTGTGCAGTGACCACCCAGTCCAACTTGGGGTCGTTGTCAAACCAGTGCCAGGTGATCGCGCACATTGCCCCCGACAAAGCGGGCAGCATCGCCCAGCTCAAACTTCGCCATTCGGGCTGGCCCACCCGCTCCCCAAATTGCCACACGAGCACAATAGCAGCGATCCACTCCAAGACGCTGGCAATGTGAATCCACCAGGTGGGAAGCGAAAGGGCGTGCATCAGGCGCTGAGGGAATGACGCAGCAGTTGGCGGTAAGTGGCCTCCTGCAACAGCATTTGCTTGTGCAGTTTGACCAAAATGTCTTTGGCCTGCTCGGGGCTCATGCGAGAAACCAAGGTCTCGAAAGCCCGCTGGCGAAATTGCTGCTCCAAAGAGAGCTCTAGCGTTTCATCCATCATTATCACCTCAGGGTACTCAGGTCGAGGGATCTGCAGAGAGTTCCAACAGCGCAGATCCGGCCAGGTGGCGCAAACAGGATAATACATATCTTAACAAACCGCAACAACGTGACAAGATGCCGGATCTCGGTGGTGTCTGAGGGTCTGAAGAGGTTTGGCCGAGGCGAGAGCAGAGGCATTCAACCCAATGGCAGAAAAAGTACAGGCCCGTCAAGTTGGACAAAGGTGCATTTTGGATGGGGAAGTGGGAAGATTCTCCGGCAGGGATCCCTTTACATCCCGTCATGTTCGGCGATTCGGCAGGGCTCCATGATAGAAGTGAAGTACTCTGGAGCTTTGTTGCCACCCTTGCTGATTGGTGACTTACTTTGCTTGAATTGCCATGACCATTTTTGTGGGGAACCTAAACTATAAAGCCTCAACAGAAGAACTGAAAGCTTTCTTCCAGCAGAGGTGGAACGTTAAGTCGGTTACAATCCCGATAGACCGAGAAACCGGGCAGACACGAGGCTTCGCGTTTGTGGATCTGGCAACCGAAGCTGAGGAGGATGAAGCCATCGAGAGCGCGAACGGGCAGGAATTCATGGGCCGGCCTCTGCGTTTGGATCGAGCCAGGCCCCGCCGCCAAGCCTAAGCAAAGATTGTTCAACCCTGGGTTTGCCATTCTGGGCAACCAAAGGACTCCGTCCCGCTAACGCGAACGGCAAGGTTTATCCCAACAGATGGGAGAGCTGCAAAGTCTCCAAGAGCGCCCAAGATGGTAAGGTTGCTACATCTTTCCGACATTCATCTGGGCAGTGGTCTTGCCTACGGCCACATTAACCCAGCTACCGGCCTGAATACCCGTTTGGAAGATTTTGTAGCTTCTTTGCGCTTGTGCATTGACCATGCTCTCAACCAAGCGGTGGATCTGGTGTTGTTTGGGGGCGATGCTTTCCCCGATGCGACGCCACCCCCTCTCCATCAAGAGCTTTTTGCCCAACAGTTTCGCCGCCTGGCCGATGCAGGGATCCCAACCGTCCTGTTGGTGGGCAACCACGATCAGTACGGGCAGGGACAGGGAGGCAACAGCCTGGCTATCTACCGCGCTTTGGGGGTCTCAGGCTTTATTGTGGGGGACAGACTGGAAACTCATCGGATCGAAACTCGCGGTGGCCCGGTGCAGGTGACCACTTTACCTTGGCTGAGTTGCTCTGCTCTACTCGCCCAACAGGAAAGCTTGGCGCTTGAAGGGGAAATCCTCGCGCATCAGCTCCTGCAGCGCCTCCGCCTAGCCCTAGAAGGGGAGATCCGCACCCTGCAGCCAGGGATCCCGGCGATTTTGTTGGCTCACGTCATGGTGGAGACAGCCCGCTACGGAGCAGAACGCCATCTTTCGGTGGGCAGAGGATTTACGGTGCCCCTTTCGCTGCTGGCTCGGCCTGCCTATCAATATGTTGCCTTGGGGCATGTCCACCGTCACCAGGTGCTGTGTCGGGATCCCTTGATGCTCTATCCCGGCAGCATTGAGCGGGTGGATTTTGGCGAAGAAAAGGAGGAAAAAGGCTGTGTGCTGGTGGAAGTCACCCCTACGGGGGCCAGCTATGAATTTTTGCCCCTGCCAACCCGTACCTTTCACACCATTCGCCTGGATCTGAGCGCAGATCCACCCCAGCAGGCGCAGTCCAAGCTGCTGGCCGCCATCGCCAAGGCCCCCGTGGCCGGCTCCATCCTGCGGTTGATCTACCGCATACGGCCCGACCAGCTAGAGTGCATTGATGAGCGGGCTCTGCACAACGCTCTTGCCCCTGCTTTTAGCTACACCATCGCCCCAGAAGTGGTCAGCCCCAGCCGCATCCGTCTGCCGGGATGGGATCCCAGCCGACTTGAGCCCCTGACGGCTCTGGAGCAGTATTTGGCCAACCGCAGCGATCTGGCCCCCTTGCACAACGATTTGCTGGCCGCGGCCCGTCAGTTGTTGGAGGAATATGCGGATCCCTTGCAGGACTGGGATCCCAACTGGGAGGAGCCGGGAGCTTCAAGCCCTGCCTCAGCAGAAGAGGAGCAGTTGCCTTTGTTTTGATTGGTTTTGAGATGCTGATACATTCACGCTGAACTCTCCTGAAC
>NZ_JANSIO010000104.1:0-12513 GCF_047462195.1 Synechococcus sp. R3-13
CTAAAAGCCCGCTCCGTACCGCCTAGCGGTTGATGTCGGGTAGTTTACGCTCATCCTGACCGGCTTTCTTGGCAGCGACGCCCAAGGACATCTGCTTTAGGACATCTGCTTTGACATGCTCGATAGGACCCCGTCCCGCTGCCGCAGTGGATCCCAGGGCTTGGAGCCTTGAGGAGAAAGTGGGGCAACTGTTTCTGGTTTATTTTGAGGGAGCTGAGTTTTCCTCCGCTCTCGAGGAGATGATCCGGGACTACCACGTGGGCGGGCTGATCTTCTATTCGATTGCCGGCAACATTCAAACGTTGCATCAGGTGGCCCAGCTCATTGCCGCGGCTCAGGCACAAGCCCTTGTCCCCCTGTGGATAGCCATTGATCAAGAGGGGGGGCCGGTGGTGCGCCTTACCGAGGGGGTGACGGTGTTCCCCAGCGCCATGGCAGTGGCAGCAGCGGGATCCCTGGCAAAGGCGGAAGCTATGGCCCGTGCGGTGGGAACGGAGCTGAAAAGTTTGGGGTTTAACCTCAACTTCGCCCCTGTTGTGGACGTGAACAGCAACCCCCACAACCCCATCATCGGCATCCGAGCCTTTGGGTCAGACCCGAAACAGGTGACAGATTACGGCCTCGCCCTGTGGCGCGGCTATCGGCAAGCCGGGATCCTCTGTACGCCCAAACATTTTCCCGGCCATGGGGACACCGATATGGATTCCCACCTGGGGTTGCCGCGGGTGGATCGTCCCCTGGAGGCGCTACAGACCACGGAATTGCGCCCGTTTCAGGCTTTGATCCGGGCAGGGGCAGAGGCGATGATGACGGCGCATGTGGTGATGCCGGCTCTGGGATCCGTCGGCGACAGCGGGACGAAGTCCTTGCAACCGGCAACGCTGGCCCCTGAGGTGGTGTCCGGCTGGCTGCGGCAGAAGCTGGGTTTCCAGGGTCTTGTCCTGACGGATTCCCTGACCATGGGGGCCATTGCCCGCACCTACGGCATTCCCGAAGCGGCAGAACTGGCCTTTAGGGCAGGAGCCGATGTGCTGGTGTTTGGGGCAGATCCCGGCTTTAGCCCGGCCATCCAAAAAGAAGCCTATGCCCATCTGCTGCGGGAGTTCCGTGCCGGTCGTTTGTCGGTTGAGCAGTTGGATCGGTCAGTGGAGCGAATTTTGACCTTGAAGCGGCGCTACGGATTGGGATCCCCCTGCCCCCCTTTCCCCCCTGCCGGCTTGGAAAACCACCGGGCACTGGCCCGCCAAATCGCCCAAGACAGCATCACCCTAGTACGGGGATCCCTGCCTCCCTTGGCCCCTGACCCGCTGCTTATCACCCCTGTACCTTTGTTGGGGGAGCTGCTGCAAAAAGCCTGTCCCGCTGCCCAAGTGTTCTCCATCCCTCTGGATCCCACCCCCGAACAGCAGCGGATTGCCCAAGAAGGGGCTCAAAGAGCTGCGCAGGTGCTGGTGGGATCCCTGGAGACGTGGCGGCATCCGGCGCAGAGGTTGCTGCTGGGATCCCTTCCGCCGGAAAAGGTGATTGGGTTGGCTTTGGGATCCCCCTACGACGCCTTTGCCCTGCCCCAGATCCCGGTCTATTTGGCCTGCTACGGCACTACCCCCGTCTCTCTACAGGCGTTGCTGCAGGTGTTGTTGGGACAGATCCCGGCCCAGGGTCGCTTGCCGGTTGGATCCCACTTGGAGGGATCCTGGTCGCGTTAGCGGGACAGAGCTCTTTCCCGTTAAAAACAGATCCACTAACTGCTGAGGCTGCTGACAGTGCGCCGCGCCAGGGCCGGCACCGTTCGCTTCACCAAGCCCGTCAGAACATTTCCGGGGCCGATTTCCCACACCTCTTGGATGCCGTCGGCAGCCATGTGCAGCACCGTCTCTCGCCAGCGGACAGGGGCAGTCATCTGGGCCAGCAGCGCCTGCTTAAGGGCTTGCGGATCCCGGCTGGCGGTGGCAGTGCAGTTGCTGTAGACGGGCACTCGCGGCGGCTGAAAGTCAACAGCGCGCAAGGTGTGGGCAAACTCCTCGGCAGCAGCCTGCATAAAGGGCGAGTGAAAGGCGCCACTTACCTTGAGGGGAACGGTGCGCTTGGCCTGCAACTGCTCACAGACGGCTTGCACCCCCTCCACTGAGCCGCTGATCACCACCTGATCCGGGCTGTTGTCGTTGGCAAGGGTGACATCGGGGATCATCTGGCACAGATGCTCTAGCTTGTCGCGGTCAAACCCCATCACCGCTGCCATGTGGCCTGGAGGATCCCCTGCGGCTTCCATCAGTTGGCCCCGCAGCGCCACCAGCCGTAGGCCGGTTTCGAAATCAAACACGCCGGCAGCGTAGAGGGCGCTGTATTCGCCCAGACTGTGGCCAGCAGTGCAGGCAGGAGCCTGTCCCTGGGCGTAGAGATAGTCCGTCAACAGGGCCGATACGGTGAACAAAGCCGGTTGTGTGTAGCCGGTCTGGTGGATCTGGTCTTCCGATAAATCTAGGGGATCCCATCCCAGCATCTGGCGGGCCAAAGCCAACTTCTGGGCTGCTCCCTGCCAGTTCCGCAAGTCCCTTCCCATGCCCACCGCTTGGGATCCCTGGCCGGGATAGATCCAGGCAACGGTCATCAATTCACTTCCCCCAACGAAACACAATCGCCCCCCAGGTGAGGCCGGCACCAAAGCCTGCCATTACCCCCAGATCGCCGGCGCCAAAGCGTCCCTGCTCGATCCAAGTGGCCAAGGCAATTGGCACCGAAGCGCCCGAGGTGTTGCCGTAATACTCTAGGACGCTGGCCACCCGCTGCGGATCCAGCTGCAGGCGCTTGGCTACCGCATCGAGAATGCGCTGGTTGGCCTGATGAATAAAATACCCCTGCACTGCTTCCGCCGGGATCCCAGCCCGAAAGAGAGCCTTCTCGATGATCTCCGGCACCGCCTGGACGGCAAACTTGTAGACCTCGCGGCCATTCATGGTGATGGGGCAGCAGCGGTATTGCCCCACCTGCAGGGATCCCACCAGGGGCTTGGCCTCTGTAGCCATGGACAAGCTGAGTAGCTGGCTGCCACTGCCATCGCTGCGCAGCTCAATGCTGAGGATCCCGCCGGTTTCCCCCGCCTCCAGAACCACCGCCCCGGCCCCATCTCCAAACAAGACACAGGTGGTGCGATCCGCCCAGTCCACCGTACGGGAGAGCACATCCGCCGCCACCACCAAGGCCCGCCGGTACAGCCCGGTTTGCAAAAACTGCGCTGCCGTGGCCACTGCAAAGACAAAGCCCGTGCAGGCTGCCGTCAGATCAAAAGCCACCGCCCGCGTTGCTCCCAGAGCTGCCTGCACCTGAGGGGCCGAGCCAAACCGATCGACACCGGTGGAAGTGGCCAGCAGGATCAAATCCAGATCTTGTGGCGGGATCCCAGCCCGATCCAGAGCAGCCTTCGCCGCTTGAGCCGCCAAGTCCACCAAACTCAGATGGGGGGGGAGAATGCGTCGTTGGCGGATACCGGTGCGGGGCCAGATCCATTCGTCGGAAGTTTCGACGATCTGGCCGAGATCGTCGTTGCTCAGGCAGGGATCCGGCAGGGCAGCCCCTGCCCCCACCAGCCGCACGGTCGGGAGGCTATGGCTGGGCATCTTCCACGGGTTCGGGACAGCGGGAGGAAGTCCTTTCCAGGGATCCCAACGGCAACACTTCCGGGCCAGAGCCAGAGTAGACCTGAAGGGGCCGGGTGCGCCGCCTGGGGTTGGATTCAGGTTCGCGAGGGTCAACCATTTCCGCCTGCAGCCGCTGTAGGATTTTCTGTTCTGCCGCCTCTTTGGCCAGGCGAATGGCGTGGTAGACCATCGGCGCCTTGGAGCTGCCGTGGGTAATCACGCAGATGCCGTTGACGCCGAGCAGCAAAGCGCCGCCATACTCCACGTAGTCCATCCGCCGCTTCACCTGTTTTAGGTTGGGTCGGAGCAGCCAGCAGCCCAACTTGCCGCGCCAACCGCGGGGCAGCTCCTCCCGCAGCACCTGGGTGATCACCTGTCCGACGCTCTCGGCAAACTTGAGGAGGGCATTGCCCACAAAGCCGTCACACACCACCACATCAAACTCCCCGGTCAGCACATCCCGCCCCTCGGCATTGCCGGCGAAATGGATCCCTGGCAATTGGGCCAGGCGCTGGTGGGTGGCCAGAGCCAAATCGTTTCCCTTGTTGGGCTCCTCGCCGATGTTGAGCAGGCCCACCCGCGGACGCTCGACCCCCAGTACACACTGGCAGTAGAGGGATCCCATGCGGGCAAACTGCTCCAAAAAGCGGGGCCGGCAATCCACATTGGCCCCCACATCCAGCAGCAGCACCGGCTTGCCTTTCAAAGTGGGCAAAAGAGCGCCAATGGCCGGGCGATCGATCCCTGCCAGCCGGCCCAAATTCAGATAGGCCGCAGCCATCGCTGCTCCGGTATTCCCGGCGGCCACCACGGCATCCGCTTGGTTGGAGCGCACCTGTTGCATTGAGACGTTGATGGAGGCTTTGGGCTTTTTGCGCACCATCAACGGCTCTTCCGCCATGCCCACATCGTCCTCGGCAGGCACGATGGTGATCCCAGCAGGCAAGGGCTGAGGCAAAAAGGGCTTGAGGGAATCTGGACGACCGACTAGTGCAATCCCGACCCGGAGCTGCCGATGGGCCAGCAGGGCGCCCTTGATGATCTCTTCGGGAGCGTAGTCACCCCCCATCGCATCGACCGCAATTCGCACAAGCTGACCTCACACTGGAATATCCTTGGCAACTGCAAGCAGGAAGCGGGGCAAAACGCACTAACCTCTGCAGTCCCCTCGCCCGAGAATTGGGAGCCCCACTGGCTGCAGGGTGCTAGCGAATTTTACCAGATTTGTTTTCCTCAATTAAGGCCGCAGTTCCGCTTGCGCCGGTTCTCCCCACCCCCCACAGGAAACGTGAACTTCCTCACGCCTGCGCGAGGGTAGCCAAGAGAGAGTGTACCTGCTGGACGTGGTCGCGTGCGGTGGAGTTTCTGGCTTGGTGTTGGCTCAGCTCCGTCTCCAACTGCGCCAATTCTCCCGCCAACGCTGCCCACCGATCCCGCTCTGGATAGAGGGTGGCCTGCAGGTGATTGAGGCGACCCCAGGTTTCTGCCATGGCCTGGGCGCGCGCCCGCAGGGATCCCTCCTCTTGCTCCAGGTGTTGCCACTGCTGCTCCAATTCCTGCCGTTGGCGGGCGAGCTGCTCCTGCTGAGAAGGCAAGGACGATTCCAGTTGTTGAATGAGGGTTTGCAGACGACCTTTTTCTTGGAGAAGATCCTGCTTCTGGCTGCCGATCTGTTCCAGGAGCGGCCCAATATCGACCTGAACCGGGGCAGCAGCTTGATTTTGCAGCTGTCTAAGGCGGGCTTCCTGGCGGGTCAACTCTTCATACTCTCGCTGCAGGTTTTTTTCCTGAGGCAGCAGGGCTTCTTCCAAAGCACTGCAGGCAGACTGGGCATAGTCGATATCCATCTCGATGTCAAACCGCTCCTCTGGAGAGGCGCTGGCCAGCCGCTCTTGCAGCTCCCGCAGGGTTTGCCGGTTTTGCTCCAGCTCGGCCCGCTGCTGGCTGACCTGGGCCGCCCGCTGCTCGTAATCTCGGCGCAGTTGGCTGACCAAAGCCGCCAGCTCCTCGACCGAGATCGCCGGCTCCCCAGCCCTGCCGTTGCTGCTGCCATCGACGATAAAGTCGTACTCCTGCACCAGACGAGAGGCTTTCTGGTATAGGCTCTCTTGAGATTGCAGCTGCTGGAGAATCCTCTGCAGGTGCTCTTGATGGGCTCGCAGGGATCCCTGTCGAGTTTGCCACTCTGCTTGGCTTTGCTCCAGGGATTGTCGGGATCCCCACCAAGCGGTGTGGCGTTCTTGCCAAGCGCGGTAGTCTCGATCCAGCTCGTCTTGCCGGGCCTGGGCCTGCTGACGTTCTGCTTCCAGTTGGGCAATCTGTTGATTCAAGTGCTCCTGCTGCTGCTGAATGTGGCTTTTCAAGCTTTGCAGAAGCGCCAAGGGATCTCCAGCCGGATGCAGACTCTCCTGGAGCTGTTGCATCAAAGCCTGTAGCTGCGCTGCTTCTGCCTCCCCCAAGCGGCTGGAGCGAGCTTCTTGCAACTGGGCTTCCAACTCTTGCCGCTGCCGATTCAGAGCTTCCCGCTGCTCTCCGATCAGGCGCTGTTGTTCAGCTAAGTAAGCCTGCTGGGCTGCCAGTTCCTCTTTGAGGCTGTCCAGGAGTTTGCGATCTTCCTCTACACTCTTGTACTGCTCGTACAGCCGCTGCACCTCTTCTTCTTGGGCTGCCAGATCCATCTCGCGGCGTTTAAGCTCATGCGCCTGAAAGGTGAGGGACTGTTTCCAAACCTCGATCTCCTCCTCCTGGCTGCGGGCTTTGAGCTGAAGTTGGCTGAAGTTTTGCAGATAGGTCACCAGTTGGCGAGCGGCTTCGCTGATGCGGGCGACCTGACGGTTGCCGGAGATTTCCGCCAGCACCAATGACCCATCCTTGAAGCGCCCAGCCTCCTGGGCGATGCGGCCTTCCAAAGTAATGGATTCTTCGTTCACGGCCACCCAGGTATTGTCCTGCTGCTGCTTGGCCAGCAATTGCAGAGACGACTTAGCAAACCCAATCGGCTTGGATAGCTCTGCTAGGTACAGCACGCCTGAACTCCTCTAAAACAGCATGGACAGCACCAGCCTTGACCCCACCGAGCCACTGCCCCTGGCCGGGGAAAAATGGACGGCCGCCAGAACATGGCTCGCCGAGGCGCATAAAGACTACACCACCTTTCTAGACTCAACCATAGGGTAAAAAAAACGCCTTCGCCAGATGAGTTTTGGGGATGTCCGGGGTAGCTATTCAAACCGGTGGCGGAGCACTAAAGTAGTCTAGGGTGTGGTGTAGGGTTCTGCTCAGGGTTTGTATGGAGCTGCAAGGTGAGCCGCTTTCTATTCGTCGGCGTTCTCCTGCCCCGCCGGTGGTCGTAGCCTCTCAGGTGTACCAGACAACAGCGCCGGAAGCCAAACCGCGCCACATTTTGGAAGAGATCGTCTGGCATAAAGAGCAGGAGGTGGAGCGCCAACGGGAGCAGCTTCCCCTGAAGCAATTGCAACGGCAACTGGATCAAGCCCCGCCGGTGCGGGATTTTGTGGCGGCCCTCACCCAGTCGCCTCACCCTATCTCTGTGATTGCCGAGGTCAAAAAAGCCTCTCCCAGCCGCGGCGTTCTCCGGGATCCCTTTGACCCGGTAGCCATTGCCCAGAGCTATGAAGCCGGTGGGGCCAGTTGCCTCTCGGTGCTCACAGATGAGCGGTTCTTTCAGGGCAGTGGCGAGTATCTGCGCCGGATCCGTCAGGCAGTAGGGATCCCCATCCTCTGCAAGGAGTTCATCCTCTACCCCTACCAAATCCTCTGGGCCCGCAGCCTGGGGGCAGATGCGGTGCTCTTGATTGCCGCCATTCTCTCGGATGCGGATTTGGGCTACTTTCTCAAGCTGGTTCGGCAATTGGGCATGGCAGCTCTGCTGGAGGTGCACACCTCCCAAGAGTTGCAGCGGGTGTTGCGTTTGCCCCAACTGCAAGAGTCCAGGGGGCAGGTGCTCATTGGCATCAACAATCGCGATCTGAGAACCTTTGCGGTGGACTTAAACACAACGCGCAACCTGTTGGCCGCCCACTCGGATCTCCTCGGCGAGCTGCCCATTGTCAGCGAGTCCGGCATCCATACCCCTGCCGATTTGCAGCAGTTGCGGGCCTGGGGGGTGCGCTCTGTGCTGGTGGGGGAAGCGCTGGTGACCCAGCCGGATCCCGGCCAAGCTGTGCGCCACCTGTTGTCATCTCAGTGAATGAAAACCATTTATCAATGGATCTCTGCGAGAACAATTGATCTCTAAGGATTGCTTGGATCGATGAAACGTATTCCTGTGCCGGCTCATATCCACTACGAATTTCTGCTGCGGGTATTGGAGCGGCAAACCTTTCCGGCAGTGGAAGAACAGGATTTCGGCAACCGAGCCCGCACGCAAGAGCTGATCAATTCCCTGCGCAAAGCCCTCACCCAACAGGTGCAACTGGAGGAAGAGTGGCGACAGCGGGGCTATCAGGTGGACTACCGCTGGAATATGGACGAGCCTCAGCCTCCCTCTTGACCTTCCAGCCCACTGTAAGGTTTAGCATCCTTTCAGTGGCATTGGGGGGGTTTTCCAAAATGCAGGTTGTTTTGACGGTGCCCAAGCTGGCCTGTGGGGCCTGTATAGACACCATTGCGCAAGCGGTGCGGCAACTGGATCCCCAGGCGCAGGTGGAAGGGGATCCCAAAACCAAACAGGTGCGGATTACTTCTGAGCGGCCTGTGGGCGATTTGCGGCAGGCCCTCACCCAGGTGGGATATCCCCCGGCCTAGTCAAGGCTGGGTCGAGAACGGTCGGGCGTCTGTTTTGAATTCCTGTACAGATGGCTGCCTTCGCCCTGCCCAGGGTGGAGAGTAGCTGTCGTTTCATCAACAAGGTGTTGCCATGTCTGCCCATAAAGGGTCATCGGCTGCACTATCGGCCTCTGCGCCTTCTCCTGAGGGCACTTGGCAGTTGGCCCTGCAAGGGATGAGCTGTGCCTCCTGCGCCCGCAGCATCGAACAGGCCCTCACTCAAGTGCAGGGAGTATCCTCCGGATCCGTGAATTTTGCCAGTGAGCAGGCCACCGTCAAAGGGGATCCCAGGCTGGTGGATCCGCAGGCGTTGATTCGGGCGGTGGAGCGGGTGGGGTATCGGGCGCGCCTTATCCAGGAGGATTGGCAGCTGGACGATCTGTCGGATCCAGAGCGGATCGCCCAACGGGCCGCAGAACGGGAACTGAAGCTCAAGGTGGCGATAGGGGTGGGCATCAGCACGGTGCTGGTGATCGGATCCCTGCCGATGATGCTGGGAATGGAAATCCCGGGCTTTCCCATGTGGCTGCACAATCCTGGGTTGCAGTTGCTGCTGACGGCTCCGGTGCAGTTTTGGGTGGGCAGGCATTTTTACCGGGGAGCCTGGGCTGCTTGGCAACGGCGCTCGGCGGATATGAACACGCTGGTGGCCTTGGGGACGAGCGCGGCTTTTTTCTATTCTGTTTTCCCAACGGTTTTCCCCGACTCTTTCCATCGGCAAGGACTGCACCCGGATGTCTATTATGAGGTGTCGGCGGTGGTCACCACCCTGATTCTGGTGGGCAAGTGGATGGAGCAACGGGCTAAGGGGCAAACCTCCGAAGCCATTCGCAAGCTGATCGGGCTGCAACCGAAAACGGCGAGGGTAATCCGCCAGGGGGTGGAGCAGGATGTCCCCATTCGGGAGGTGCAGGTGGGGGATTGGATCCGGGTGCGCCCCGGCGAGAAGGTGCCGGTGGATGGGGTAATCCTAGAGGGATCCTCCACCCTCGACGAGTCGATGGTGACCGGCGAGAGCCTGCCTGTTGTCAAATCGGCGGGGGATGAGGTGATTGGGGCAACGCTGAATCAGACGGGCAGCTTTGTGATGGAGGCGCGGCGGGTGGGCAAAGACACGGTTCTGGCCCAGATCGTGCGCCTGGTGCAGGAAGCCCAGGGATCCAAAGCCCCAATTCAACAGTTGGCGGATCGGGTGACTGCCTGGTTTGTGCCGGCAGTGATCGGGGTGGCAGTTCTAACTTTTGTGCTCTGGTGGGTGCTGGCGGACAACCTGACGCTGGCCTTGGTGAACACGATTGGGGTGCTGATCATCGCCTGCCCTTGTGCGCTGGGGTTGGCAACCCCCACCTCGATCCTGGTGGCCACGGGACGAGGGGCAGAATTGGGGATCCTGGTGAAAAGTGCCGACAGCCTGGAATTGGCCCACCACTTGCGCACGGTGGTCTTGGACAAAACTGGCACCCTGACTGAAGGTCGTCCCACTGTCACCGATATTTGGGCCCACGGCTCCTCTCCCCTGGCGGTGTTGCGCCTGGCAGCGGCGGTGGAGCGGCACTCGGAACATCCTTTGGCCCAGGCGGTGGTGCAGAAAGCCGAAGCCGAAAAAATTGTGATCCCTCCTGCCTGGCACTTTCAGGCAAGGGTAGGCAGTGGGGCAGAAGCTTGGGTGGAAGATCAGTGGATTCGCATCGGTCGGCTGAGCTGGCTACAGGAGATGGGGATCCCTTGGGATCCCTCTTGGTCAGAGCGGGTTCAGAATTGGGAAAGCCAGGGCAAAACGGTGATCGGCGTAGCCCAATCCCAGAGCCTGGTGGGGCTGTTGGCCATTGCCGATCCGCTCAAACCCACCTCTCCTGAGGCAGTGCAACAGCTGCAACAGATGGGTCTAGAGGTGATCCTGCTAACCGGGGATAACCCCACCACGGCCCAAGCGGTTGCTCGGCAAGCAGGCATTCAGCGGGTAATTGCCCAAGTCCGTCCGGATCAGAAGGCAGCTTACATACGCAGCCTAAGACAACCGCGACGGCGGGTGGCGATGGTGGGAGATGGCATTAACGATGCTCCGGCTCTGGCAGAAGCCGATGTAGGGATCGCCATTGGTACAGGTACGGATGTGGCGATGGCCGCCAGCGATATTACCCTCATGTCGGGGGATCTGCGGGGAGTCGCCACAGCCATTCAACTCAGCCGGGCCACCCTCAACAACATCCGCCAAAACCTCTTCTTCGCCTTTATCTACAACACGCTCGGGATCCCGATTGCTGCTGGGGCGCTCTATCCCTTCACAGGCTGGCTGCTCAACCCCATGCTGGCCGGGGCGGCAATGGCCCTGAGTTCCATTTCGGTGGTCGCCAATGCCCTGCGCCTGCGACACTTTCAGCCCCCCAGACCAGCGGGCCGGCGTTAGGCCCTCTCCCAGGGGCAAGGGGGATTAGCGCGGCAACAGTTTTGCTGCCCTTTGAGCATGAGTCTGCCGTACCGCTCATGCCTCAGGGCTATCTTCTGGCAGACAAGGACATCCCCCCCAGGGGGCTTGGTGAACGACAAGCGGCAAGCTAACCTAAAAGGCTCAGGCAGACTGGGGAAAGCGCGGTGCAAGTCCGCCACTGTGACGCAACTGTGATGGGATCCTTCCCTCAGCCAGAACACCCACCTGCCGTTGTCCTGTACCCCTTGCGATTCACAAGGAACGGAGTTTTTTGTGTTGAATACCCTCAGTGTTTCCCCTCCGCTTGCGGTTGGGCAGTCTCCTGTTGTCCCCCTGCCCCTGTTGCTCATCGGCCACGGATCCCGCGACCCCCAAGGGCAGCAAGCCTTTCTGGAGCTAGCCCAGGCTTACCAAGCTCTCACCCCCCATCGACCGGTGATCCCCTGCTTTCTGGAGCTGACCCAGCCAACCATTGCCCAGGGGGTAGAGCAGTGCTTGGCCCAAGGGTGGCAGGAGATCGTGGCCCTGCCGCTGTTGCTGTTTGGGGCCCGCCACAACAAGTTCGATGTGACGATGGAACTGGATCGCCTGCAGGCCCTCTATCCCCAGTTGCGCATTCGTTACGGTGGGCCGCTGGGGATCCGCATCGAGATCCTGCAACTGCTGCGAGACCGATTGGCTGCTCTGATAGCTGCCCAACCGCGGCGGATCCCAGAGGCAGAAACCGTGCTCCTATTTGTGGGTCGCGGCTCCAGCGATCCCGAGGCCAATGCCGAAGCCTGTAAACTGGCCCGGTTGCTTTGGGAAGGATCTGGGTTTGCCGCTGTGGAAACTTGCTTTATCGGCATTACCCATCCCCGCCTGCCTGTGGGGTTGGAGCGGGCCTCGTCCTGGCAGCCGCGTCGGGTGATCGTGCTGCCCTACTTTCTGTTTACGGGGGTGTTGGTGAAAAAAATCGAGGCGGCAGTGGAGAAACAACGACAACGACAGCCGGAAATCGACTGGCTGATGCTGCCGGAATTGGGCCTTGTGGACACGGTGCTGCACAGCCTGCAGCAACTGGAGCAGGAAGCCCTGCAGGGCCAAACCCCGATGAACTGCCACCTGTGCAAGTTTCGCCTGGCCGTGAGCGCAGAGGTTGGAGCTGGATCCAGCCATCACCACCCTCACGAGCCTCATGACCACCATCACGGGCACGGATCCCATCACCACCCTCATTCTCACCATCACCCTCAGCACGGCCACACCCACGCAGCGGCTGGGGATCCCTGGGCCCAATTAGAGGGCTACCACCAACGGGCATGGCAGGTGCCCTAAGAGGGAAACAGAGGCTGCTGGCGGGATAAACTGAGTGCAGACAGGCCATTTTTGAACCTGGTTTTCCCGCTCTAGCGGTTGTGATGACGAAAAAACGATGATGCTCTCCCGCTCCTCTTGGGTTTCAGGTGCCGCTGCTGCGGGGAGCGGGATTTTCGTCTTCGCTCTGGTGGTGGGGCTGTTGGATCAGATCCTGCCAACCCTGCCCAAGGTTTCCCTCTCCCTGGCCGGGATCCCTGGGATCCTGGCTGGAATTGGGTCTGCCTATGGGGTTTGGCAGGTGGTTCAGATGGGTCTGCAGTCGGGCTCCTGGACTGATTTTCGGGCCTCGCTGGTAGCGGCTCT
>NZ_JANSIO010000105.1:0-2658 GCF_047462195.1 Synechococcus sp. R3-13
GTTCAGCAGTGTTCAGCGTAAATGTATCAGGTGCTATGCCTACGGCACCTCATACTGCTACCTACTGCTACGCAATGCTTATGGGAACGGGAACCGCACCGCTTTCTCAAGGCTGGGCAAGGATAGGGCGACCTCAGGGATCCCTGAGCAGCACCGTCCCGGTCACCACAGCGCTTTGACCCAACCGGTCGAAGACCCGCAAGCTGAGCAGGTAGGAGCCGGGCACCAAGCTTAGGGGAGGGCGAATGCGGAAGCGGGTTGTACAGAACACCTCTCCAGACACACAATTCACCTGGGCTGCCGATAGCGTCTGCACCTCGATCCCTGACCACGACACCTGAAACGCCAGCTCCGCCGGGATCCGCCCCGGCACCGATACCGAGACCCCCAGCTCCAAAAAGCCGTTCCGATTCACCACAGAAGGGATATCGCTGCTGGTGATCAAAGGCGGCAGCGGAGTACTGGCCGTCAGCGCATCGGCACCACAACCGACCAAGGCCACGCCCAGCAGGCCCAGCACCCATCCCCAAGGTTTGGATCCCAGCTTCATCACAGGGTTCATCTGAAAACTCACCTTCTCAGTATAGAGGGCGGGGGCAACAGAGTTAGTGTTGGTTCTGGGAAAAGCTAAAAATTTACACTACAGATAGTGGCGAGCTAGATTTTCATCCAGACCATCTGCTACAGTAAGGCCCATAACCTGTCGAGCAGCCTGGATATGGAAGGGGAAGAGGAGCTAAAAGCCTTGCGGGCGCGGGTGCGCAACCTAGAGCGATCCCTCGCCGAATCGGAAGCGCTGTCATTGCAGCAGATTGAGTGCATCCATCGCCTGGAACATCAACTGCTGGAAGCACAGGCCCAGATTCAAGAGCGGGATCAAGCTTTGCAAGCGTGTCAAGAGGAGAAAGCGCGGCTGGCCCAGCGCCCTACCCCAGAGGCTTTTCAGCTTCAGCAACAGCACATCGAAGAACTGCAGAATCTCCTGTGGGAAATGGAGCGCCGTCCAACGCTGGAGCACTACCACATTCTGCAGCAGCAGTTGCAAACCAGTCAGACGGAAATTGAAACCCTCAAGGCGGAATTGCAGCGGCGCGTCGATCCGGCCCGATTTTACCAACTGCAGCAGGAGCTCCTGGAGCTGAAACAGCAGGCCAACCAATTGGGAGAATATGCCGTCAAGTTGCCGCAGGTGCAGCTTTTGCAAGCCCAACTGCAGCTCCGTGTACAGCAGCTAGAGGAGGAAAAAGCACAATTGCAAGCGCAAATCCAAGAGTTGGCTGCTCGACCTTCTGCACAAGAACTGGAAACCCTACGGGCGGAGCTAGAGGCTGCCCACCGCCAAGCGGAAGCCGAATGGCAGCGTTTGAAGACCCATCTGGAAACCGAAAAGGCACACATGGAAGCTGACCTGAACACCGCCCGGCAACGTATTCGCGAATTGGAAGAGCGCCCTACCCCAGAGCAATGGGCACACTTGCAGGCGGAGCTGGATCATCTGCGCCAACAAGCCTCTTTTGCCAAGGCCGAGCGGGCCACCTTGCTGGAAGAGCTGCAGCAGAGTCAGCGGCAGCAGGCCGAGCAAGCCCAACAGATTGCCAAGCTGGAAGCGGAAGCAGCCCAGGCCGCTCACCTCAGGGAAACAGAGTCCTCACAGGCGCAGCGAATCCTTGCCCTGGAGGAGCAGGTGCAGGCTTTGACCCGCGAGCTTGGTGCTTTGCGAGCCGAGCGGGATCAGCTCATGCAAGAGTTGGCCCAGCGTCCCACCCTTGCCCAGTGGCAGGAAGTTCAGCAGCAGGTGCAGGACACCCGAGAAAGCCTGGAAGCAGCCCGGCGGGGGCGAGAACTGGCCGAGGCCCATCATCTGGTCAGCCAAAAGCAAATCGAGAAGTTGCAGGAGCAGGTGATGGCTTTGAAAACCGAGTGTGTGCAGGCCCACGCCTACGCGCAAACCCAAGAAAAGGAAGTGGCCCTGCTGCAGCAGCGCAATCAAGAACTGGAAGAGCAACTGGCCACACTGCGTCAGTCGGCCTCCGCTTCCTCTCAGCCAGCGGTTGTCGAGCCCAGGTCGAATCATCGGGCCCAGGAACGGATTCCTGCCGCGGCTGACGAGTCTGCTCCTTCCCCGGCCACCACCTGGAGAACACCCACCACAGGGATCCCGCCGCTCACTTTGGAAGAGCGGGAAGAAAGTGCTCCACACCGCTGGCGCGAACGGGCGGAAAAGCTCCTGAAACGCTCCGCTTTGGCCGCTTCACAGGCAGGGACGGAAACGGGCGGTCGTAGCCGGATTGAGTTGCCGGCTTTTGTGCAGCGGCGGCCCTACTGAGGGCTCCATTCTCGGGGATCCAACCGTTCTCCAGCTTGAAAACGAGGCCAAGCCCAGCGCAACAGGGCTCCCAGCTGGGCATGAAACCGCTCTGGGGCAAATTGCAGAGCATGGGCCCGAATCCGCTGCGGATCCCATTCCTGTCGATCCGCCTGCCGCAGCCCTTCCACCAGCGCTTCCACACTGGCCTCGGGAATGAGGATGCCGGTTTGGCCGTGGATGACCGTCTCTTGGGCACCTCCCCGGTTGAGGGCAACCACGGGGCGGCCGCAGGCCTGGGCCTCCACTGCCACTAGGCCAAAATCCTCCTCCCAGGGGAACAGCAGCAGCCG
>NZ_JANSIO010000106.1:0-16142 GCF_047462195.1 Synechococcus sp. R3-13
GCCCTGAAAAAACTGGCTTCCCCTACCGTGCGGGTGGAGCGGGATGGCCTGTGGCAAGAAGTTCCGGCCAGCCAACTGGTGCCGGGGGATCGCGTGCTGCTGGAGGCGGGGGTGCAGATCCCAGCCGATGGGCGCTTGGCCGAGGCCGTGAACTTGCAGGTGCGAGAGGCAGCTTTGACCGGAGAAGCCACCCCTGTAACCAAACAGGCAGATTGCGTACTCCCGCCGGACATCGAGCTGGGGGAACGGCGCAACATGGCCTTCATGGGCACCGAAGTGATTCAGGGGCGAGGGATCCTCTTGGTTACTGCCACCGGCATGAACACGGAGCTGGGCAAGGTGGCGAAGCTGCTGCAAACGGTGGAAAACGAGCCCACTCCCCTGCAGCGGCGCATGAGCCAACTGGGCAATGTGCTGGTGTCGGGATCCCTGGCTTTGGTGGCCTTGGTGGTGGGGATAGGGCTGCTGCAAGCCGGGAGCATGGCCCCCTTTACCTCGCTTTTGGAAACTTCCTTGAGCATGGCCGTGGCCGTGGTACCAGAGGGGCTGCCTGCGGTGATCACTGTCACCCTGGCCATAGGCACCCAACGCATGGTGCGCCGCCACGCCCTGATCCGCCGCCTGCCGGCAGTAGAGACCCTGGGATCCGTGACCACCATCTGCTCCGACAAAACCGGCACCCTCACGGAAAACAAAATGGTGGTAACCGACATCATTACCCCCGACCGCCACTACCACGTCAGCGGCAGCGGTTACATCCCCAAGGGATCCTTCTACTGCGGCGGCCAGCCCGTAGATCCCGGGAGCGCCCCGGATCTGCAGGCCATCTTGCGGGCCGTGGTGTTCTGCAACGATGCCCTGTTGCAGGCCAGCCTCCAACCCGTTGCCGGTCGCAACCCACGGTCTGCAGTTTCTTCTCCCCCTTCAACGCCCACCTGGTCCATCCTGGGGGATCCCACCGAGGCCGCCCTGCTGGTGGCAGCCGCCAAGGCCAACCTCCATAAAGGCTCCCTACAGGAGCGCTACCCACGGGTGCAGGAGCTCCCCTTCAGCTCGGAACGAAAACGCATGAGCGTGGTGATCCAAGAAAACGGCGGCTACTGCGTCTACACCAAGGGATCCCCAGAGCTGGTGCTAGAGCGGTGTGATCGTATCCAGAAAGGGGGCACTTGGCAGGAGCTGTCGGAAACAGATCGCCAAGCCATCCTCGGCACCAACAACCGCCTGGCCGCCCAAGGTATCCGGGTTCTGGGGGTAGCCACCCAGAGGCTAGAGCGGATCCCGGACAACGGGGAAGAGGTGGAGCACAACCTGGTTTGGCTGGGCTTGGTGGGGATGCACGATGCTCCGCGACCAGAGGCGCGAGAGGCCGTGGCCCGCTGCCGAGAAGCCGGGATCCGCACCCTGATGATTACCGGCGATCACCAACTGACAGCTGTTGCCATTGCCCGCCAGCTGGGCATTCTCGAGTCGGAGGATCAGGCGATTGACGGGCGTACCCTCTCCCGCTTGAGTTTCGAGGAGCTGCTGCAAACGGTACAAACCGTCAGGGTCTATGCCCGCGTCGCCCCCGAACACAAGCTGCGCATTGTCCAGGCCTTGCAAAAGCAAAACGAGTTCGTGGCCATGACCGGGGATGGGGTCAACGACGCCCCTGCCCTGCGCCAAGCGGATATTGGCATCGCCATGGGCATCACGGGCACCGATGTGAGCAAAGAGGCCAGCGATATGGTGCTGCTGGACGACAACTTCGCCACCATCGTGGCAGCCATTGAAGAAGGGCGAGTGGTCTACAGCAACATCCGCCGCTTTGTGAAGTACATTTTGGGCAGCAACATCGGTGAGGTGCTGACAGTGGCTGCTGCCCCCATCCTGGGCTTGGGAGATGTGCCGCTGACGCCCCTACAGATCCTGTGGATGAACCTGGTGACTGACGGCCTGCCCGCTCTGGCCTTGGCTTTGGAACCGGCGGAGCCAGGGGTGATGCAGCGCCCCCCCTTCAACCCCAAAGAGAGCATCTTCGCCCAGGGGCTGGGAGCCTACATGGTGCGCATCGGCGTGGTTTTTGCCATCTCCACAATCCTCATGATGGCCATTGTGGAAGCCTACATCCCCCACTGGCGCACGATGGTCTTCACCACCCTGTGTATCGCCCAGATGGGCCATGCGCTGGCCGTGCGCTCCAACGAGAAGCTCACCATCGAGACCAACCCTTTCTCCAACCCCTACCTGCTGGGCGCGGTCCTGACCACTCTGCTCTTGCAATTGGCTCTGCTCTATGTGCCTTTCTTGCGCAGCTTCTTTGGCACAGAGGAGCTAACCCGCACTGAACTTTTGATCTGCTTGGGCTTTAGCACCGTGGTTATGGTCTGGGTGGAGTTGGAAAAACTCTATTGCCGCTGGCGCAAGGGATCCCGCTGAATCTTCACAATTATTTTTCACAATAAAGCATCTTCACAATAAAGAGTCTCTCTCCCTGCTGCATCCAGAAACAAAGCTTTGAGCCAAGACTCATTTCCCCAAAAAGCCACTCTCGAGGAATCCTGCCCATTGCATAGAGGCCATTTCCGCAAGTTGGCTGAGCTTCCTCTTTTGACCTGCAGGATAAGCTGGAAAAACTTGCTGGGATACTGTGGAAAGGGGGCAGGAATCTCTGGGTTCTATGCACAGAGAGCTATGGGCGGTAGGGAAAACGGTGGGCCTGGTGGATCCCTCTGGCCTTGCCTTTTGGCTGCTGGGATCCCTCTTCTTGGCTCTCCTGCTGCTTGGCGTCAGCCTGGGGGAAAGTCAGCCGCTTTCTGTCTTCAGAGGGATCCTGGGATCCCTTTCTCGAAGATTTCCCTTCCAACCTCCTAGAGGCACCCCCAGCCCAGAGGCTCGTTTTCGGGCAGCCTTGGAAGCCAGCTTGGATGCTATTTACCTGCTGGAGGCGGTGCGGGATCCCGTTACCCGCGAGATCCGCGACTTTGTCTTTGTGGATGTCAACGCCAAGGGGGAAGAGCTCATTTCCCTCCAGCGCCGGCAGATCATCGGCCAGCGGCTGTGCGAGCTGCTGCCCATCAACCGCTGGGGGGGCTTTTTTGAGAAATACAAGCGAGTGGTGGAAACCGGCATTCCTCTGGAAGAGGAGTTCCCCATTTCGGGGCAGCCGGGCTTGAAGGCCAGTTGGATCCATCACCAAGTGGTGCCGGTGGGCGATGGGATCCTCATCACCAGCCGCGACATCAGCGAGCGGGTCAAGATGGAGCGGGCTCTACAGGAAAGCGAGTCTCGCTACCGCGCCCTCTACGAGGCCATTCCCGACTTGATTTTTGAGCTCAGCGCCGAGGGAGTCATTCTTCATTGCAAGCCTTCCCCTTACGTTCCCACCCGACATCCGCCTGAGTTTTACGTGGGTCGCCGCGCCCAAGACGTGTTTACTGGCTCGCTGAAAGAGCAGTATCCATCTCTGGCGGAGGGGGCCTTGGTCAGCCAGACGCCGCAGTACCTAGAGTACGAAGTTGAGATTGAGCCGGGGATCCGCTGCTATCGGAGAGCCTGCGTTGTCGCTCACGGGAGAGACAAAATTTACATCCTGGTGCGGGATATCACCGAGCGGAAACAGGCGGAGTTGGCCCTTAGAGAAATGGAAGCCACCCAGCGGGCCATTCTCCAAGCCATCCCCGACCTTATTGTTCGCCTGAATCGCCAGGGCATCTGCCTGAGTTTTATTTCCGGCGGCGATGTCCATCTTGACTGCCCAGCAGAGCGCCACTTAGGTCGATCCCTCCAGGAGATTCTGCCGCTGGAGCTGGCAGAGCAGCGGCTTTTCTATGTTCAGCAAGCCCTGGCCACCCAAACCCAACAGCGCTACGAGTACAGCATTGAAGTTCAAGGGGAGGTACGCTACGAAGAGGCCCGCATTGTGCCTCTGAACAGCCAGGAAGTCCTGGCAATCGTGCGGGATATTACAGAAGCCAAGCAGGCGGAGCTGGCCCTGAAGGCTGCTGGACAGCTGCAGCGAGCCATTCTAGAAGCCATTCCCGACTTGATCTTTCGCCTTGATAGCCAGGGCATCTGCTTGAGCTTTGTCTCGGGGGGCGAGGTTCTTCCCTATGGCTCGCCGGACACCTACGTGGGCCGATCCCTGCAGGAGCTTTTGCCACCGGAGTTGGCCGAGCGGCGGCTTTTCTTTGTTCAGCAGGCTATAGCTACCCAGACGCGGCAGCGCTACGACCAAAGCATCGAGATTGAAGGGGAGACCCGCCACGAAGAGGTGCGCATTGTGCCCCTCAACGCCCAAGAGGTGGTGGTGATCGTCCGCGATGTAACCGACAGGGTGCGATCCCAGCAGGCCGTCCAGGAAAGCGAGCAGAAGTTCCGGGCGCTGTTTGAGAATGCCGCTGTGGCCATCCTCATCCGTCATGCCGAGACCGGCGAGATCCTGGAGGCCAACTCCCAAGCCATTGCCGCCTACGGGTTTTTCAGCCTGGAGGAGCTGCGGGCCTTCGACGCTTCCGAGCAGTCTCCCTATCGCCGGGCTTTGCAGGGGAGGGAGTTTGCTTTGCAGCCCCACTTGGAGCAAGCCCGCCAGCAGGGATCCGCCCGCTTTGAGTGGCAATGGCAGCGGCAGGATGGCCGAGTTGTCTGGGAAGACGTGTTTGTGCAGCCCCTTGTCTTGCGCGGGATCCCGTGTTGGGTGTTTACCGCGGTGGACATCACTGCCCGCAAGTCGGCAGAAGCGGAGCTGGAGCAGTTTTTCTCGGTGGCTCTGGATTTGCTCTGCATTGCCGATGTCCAAGGGTACTTTCGCCGTCTCAACCGCGCCTGGGAGACCACCCTGGGCTATTCCCTGCAGGAGCTGCAGAGCCGACCCTTTTTGGAGTGGGTTCATCCGGACGACCTCCCCGCCACGCAGGCGGCCATGCAGCAGCTTGTCGAAGAGAAACGGCTGGATCACTTTGTCAACCGCTACCGCACCCAGGACGGCAGCTATCGTTTCATCGAGTGGCGAGCCTCTTTGGCCGGATCCCTGGTCTACGCCGCCGGACGGGATATCACCGTAGCCAAGCTGGCAGAAGAGCAGATGAAAGCAGCTAAGGAAGCTGCCGAAGCCGCCAGCCGGGCCAAGAGCGAGTTCCTGGCCACCATCAGCCACGAGATCCGCACCCCCATCAACGCCATCCTGGGAATGGCTAACCTGCTGCTGGACACCTCTTTGGATCGACAGCAGCGGGACTGGGTGCAGACCATCCGCTATGGAGGCGAGGTGCTGCTGAACCTGATCAACGACATCCTCGATTTCTCCAAGATCGAGTCCCAAAAACTGGAACTGGAGGAAATACCCTTTTCCTTGCCGCAGTTGGTGGAGGAGCTGCTGGATCTGATGGCCGCCCAAGCCCAGAGCAAGGAGCTGGAGCTGATGGCCTGGGTGGATCCCAACCTGCCGCCAACCTTGATAGGGGATCCAAGTCGCCTGCGGCAAGTTCTGGCCAATCTGCTCAGCAACGCCATCAAGTTCACCCCCCAGGGAGAGGTGGTGGTGACCGTCGAGGCCGGGGAGAGGGATCCTGAAAAGCAGTGGGTAAGCGTTCAGGTGCGGGATACAGGCATTGGCATTCCCCCCGAAAAATTGGATCGCCTCTTCAAGCCCTTCAGCCAGGTGGATAGCTCCATCAGCCGCCAGTTTGGGGGCACCGGTCTGGGCCTGGCCATCAGCCAGCGTCTCTGCCAGCTCATGGGGGGAGCAATCGGGGTGGAAAGTCAGCCGGGCCAGGGATCCACTTTTCGCTTTCGCATCCCCCTGAAGAGGTTAGACCAGGAGCCATCGGCAACAGCTGCGCCGGATCCCAGCTTGGCCGGCAAGCGGGTTTTGCTGGTGGAAGACAACGCCAGTCAACGGCAGTTGCTATCCCGACTGCTGAGCGCTTGGGGCATGGAGGTAACCTGTTGTGCCTTGGCGGCAGAAGCCCAAGCTGCAGTTAGAACTCGTCCTTTTGACCTGGCCCTTCTGGATGCCACCCTGCCAGACCGGGATGGCTTGACCCTGGCGGCTGACCTGCAGACAGCGCAACCCCGCCTGTTACCGCTAGTGCTGACGGGGCGCAACTTCATCTCCACAGCAGACCCTCTCCCCACTTTGGCCAAGCCGGTCAAAGCCTCCCAACTGCGGAAGCTGCTGCTGGGGCTTGTGGGAGAAAAAGCTCCTTCCTCCTTATCTTCCTCTCCCGCCGCTCCTCCCTCCATTTGGGACGCGACCCTGGCCAGCCGCTACCCACTGCAGATCCTGGTGGCAGAGGATAACCCGGTTAACCAGAAGGTGATTCGCCTCATGCTGGAGCGATTGGGCTACCGGCCCGACATAGTCGGCAACGGTCTGGAAGCCGTCCAAGCTCTGCGCCTGCGACCCTACGATCTGGTGTTGATGGATATGCAAATGCCGGAGCTGGATGGTCTTTCGGCCACCCGTCGCATCCGTGCTGAGCTGCCTCCTGAGCGCCAGCCTCGCATTGTTGTCCTCACGGCCAATGTGTTTTCGGAAGGCCGTGCTGCCGCCGAAGCTGCCGGGGTGGATGGCTATCTAACCAAACCCTTGGAGCCAGCCGCCCTAGTCCGGGTTCTTCAGGGATCCCTTCCCCTTCCCATCCCGGCCAGCCAAGAAGAGGATCCGCCCCTCGACCCCGTTATCCTCGCCCAGATGCGGGCAGTCTTCAGCTCTCCAGAAGCCTGGCAGGAGATGATCCAAACCTACCGGCAGGACAGCGAAGCTCTATTGGGATCCCTGCGGCAGGCCCTAGAGCAGCGGGATCCCCAAGCCATTGCTCGGTTGGCCCACCGCCTCAAGGGCAGCAGCAGCACCCTGGGCGCCAAACGTCTGGCCGAGCTGTGTCAGCAGTTGGAAAAGCTGGTTCATGCCGAGCCAGCCAGTTCTGTGAAATGGGATACTATAGAGCAAGCCGTGCAGAAGCTGGAGGTGGCATATCGGCAAGTTACCCTCAGTCTCTCCTCCTGAGTGCAGAGCCTTTCTCCCTCTCCTCTCGATGCCTATGCTGAGGCCCAATCCCCACCCTCCGGCCAGCTCGCCGGCGGTTCCTGAGGCCCAGGCGGGATCCCCCTCGCCTGAAAAGAAGCCGTTGTTGTTGATCGCGGACGATGAGCCCAGCCAGCGACTCATGGTTCGCTACGCCCTTGAGCGAGAAGGCTACCAAGTCCTGGAAGCCAGCAGCGGCGAAGTCTGTCTGCAGCTAGCCGCTCAACACCCAGTGGATATGGTCTTGCTGGATGCGGTCATGCCGGATGTGGATGGGTTTGAGTGCTGTCGCCGCCTCCATGCTCAAAACTCGGATCTGCCCATTCTCATCGTCACGGCGCTGGAAGATGAGTCCTGCGTGGATGAAGCCTTTGCTGCCGGGGCCAGCGATTACATTTCCAAACCCATTCGTTGGGCGGTTTTGAAGCGGCGTATCCGTCACCTGATCCAGGCCAGCCAAGCCCAACGCCACCTGCGGGAACTTAACCAAGCCCTAGAAGCCAAAGTGCAGGAACGTACCGCCCAGCTGGCCTGCCAGGTACAGGACTTGCAGCAGCTCAGCCGCCTTAAGGATAGCTTTCTGGCCAGCGTTTCCCACGAGCTGCGCACTCCCCTCACCAAGATCAAGCTGGCCCTGGAGCTATTGGGCCGCACTCCTCTCAACGAGAAGCAGTGCCAATACCACCGCATCGCTTTGGAAGAGTGTCAGGCTGAAATTGAGCTGATCAACAAGTTGCTGGATCTGCAGAGCCTAGAAGCCAAAGAGTTGAGCTCTGCGGCTGCCGCCATCGATCTCCACAGCCTTTGCACAAGCCTGCTCGACGGGGTGCGAGAACGGGCTCAAGCCCGGCAACTGAAGCTGGAGATGGCAGAGCCGACCTCATTCCCGGCAGTGCTCTACAGCTACCCGCAGCAGCTAACCCTGATCCTGAAGGAACTGCTGGAAAATGCCTGCAAGTTTACCCAGCCGGGCGGAACCCTCCGCTTGGAGGTGCAAGCCTTTCCCGGTGGGGTTGAGCTAAGGATTGGCAACACCGCCCAAATCGAGCCTGACCACCTGCCCCACCTTTTCGAACGCTTTTACCGTGTGCCTTCTGAGGATCCCTGGGCGCAGCCGGGCAGCGGCCTTGGACTGGCCTTGGTGAAGCATTGGGTGGAGTATCTGCAGGGCCAAATCCGGGTCACCAGCCAGAACGGATGGACTTGGTTTGTCCTTTGGCTGCCCAGCCTAGAGCCCTCCAACCGTTGACGCCCAAAGGCGGGTGGGAGGCAGCGATTGAGACTTTAGTGACCAACGACAGCAGCGGTCTCGGCAGTGGCAAAGGAGGTGCCACACCCACAGCTAGCTATTGCATTGGGGTTCTTGAAGCGGAAGCCACCGCCCAGCAGATCCTCGGAAAAATCGACGGTGGTGCCGCTGATCAAGGTCATACTCAAGGGATCCACCGCCACCTGGATATCCCCAAAGTCGAAGGTATGATCGTCAGGGTTGGCCTGAGACTCGAAGTTCATCACATAAGAGAGGCCAGAGCAGCCGCTCGGCTTGACCCCCAGACGCAGGATGGGCTGGGATCCCTCTTTTTCGTACTTGCTGCGCAGGCGCTTCAACTCTTGGATGGCGCTATCGGTCAGGGTGATCATGACGAGAAGGCTCAAGGGTACGTTCTACTCCCCATCCTATCAAGGGTTTTTTCTCGGCCAGCGAGAGCAATTGGTAAGCTAGGGATCCCAATCCCTGAGGTTTTGCCCCTGTGACAGATCCCAATGCCATTCGGATCACCTTTTTGGGCACCAGCTCCGGCATGCCCACCCGCCAGCGCAATGTCTCCGGGGTGGCGGTGCAGTTTCCCCAGCGGTCGGAATGGTGGCTGTTCGATTGCGGCGAGGGCACCCAGCACCAGTTGCTGCGCCTAGACGAGCTGCGCCCCAGCCAGTTGCGCCGCATTTTCATCACCCACATGCACGGGGATCACATCTACGGCCTGCCGGGGCTGTTGGCCTCCTGTGGCTTGGGCAGCACCCCTGAGCACATCGATATCTACGGCCCGCCGGGCCTGGAAGAGTACCTGAAGGCCGTGTTGCGCTACAGCGAGACGCGCATCCCCTACGGCTTCCGCGTTCACACCGTCGAAACCGGCCTCATCCTGCAAGAGCCGGAATACTCCGTCTTCTGCGCGCCCTTGGATCACCGGGTGCCCGCCTTCGGCTACCGCGTGGTGGAACAGGATCGGCCAGGCAGCTTTAATGTGGCCAAAGCCCAAGCCGATGGGATCCCCTTTGGCCCTCTGTATGGGCAGCTCAAGGCCGGCCAATCCATCATCTGGCAGGGCCGCTGCTTTCATGGACGGGATTATGTGGGGGATCCCATTCCGGGCCGCAAATTTTCCTACTGCACCGACACCATTTTCTGCCGCAATGCTGTTGATCTCTCCCGGGCTGCGGATCTGGTCATCCACGAGGCTACCTACGCTCAGGCTGACTTGGAGCTGGCCCGCCGCTCTAAGCATTCCACCGCCGCCATGGCCGCCCAAGTGGCCGCCGAAGCCAAGGCCCAAGCTTTGATCCTCACCCACTTCAGCCCCCGCTACACCCCAGAGGCCCCCATTACCTTGGAAGACCTGCTGGCCGAAGCCCAAGCCATTTTCCCCAATACCCTGCTGGCCCGCGATCGGCTGACCTACGAGATCCCCCGTCGCAGCCCGTCCCCTCTGCCGGTGGGTGTGGGCTTGCCTCGCTAGAATGGTAGAACTGACTGTCTCAACCGGCAATGACGGATCCCAGACCCTACCCCGAACGCCCCCAATTTCCAGAGCGGCCCAAAACCGAACAACTGGATCAAAGTGCTGGCGAGTGGCGAACCTTCAGCGCTTTGCCCCCTGCCACTTCTCTGCCCCCGGTTCAAGCCGAGCGGCCAGCCCCGCAAACGGCTGCTGAGGGGGAAACCCTGCCGAAATTGGCTCCCTGGAGTAAACGAATTGGGGCTTTTGCCCTCGACTTTGGGCTGGGGCTGGGGATCTCCTACCTAGCCCAAGGCTTGGCTGCTCTGGTAGGGGCCAATGCAAGCGCAGTGGACATGGTCGGCTATATCGCCTTCTTCGCTACCTGGCTGGTGAACCGCGGCTATTTCCAGTCCCGCCCTGAGGGCCAAAGCCTCGGCAAATGGCTGCTGAACATCAAAACCCTGGATCCCGAAACCGAAGCCTCGCCGCACCTGGTTCGCTCTCTGGCTCGAGAGGGAGTGCTCTCCCTCTTTGTGCTTACAGAGGCCCTGCTGGTGCCTCTGGCTGCGGATGGGCTGTTTGCCGTCTTCGACAAGGAAAAACGCCAAACCATTCACGACCGGGCTGGACGCACCCTGGTCGTGGAAGCGGAGCGGGGCTATCACCTGGATGAAAAAGTCTTGCGGTTTTTGCAGGACATCCTAGAGGGGGACGCTGCTGACGACGTCAAATCGGCTGCTCGCGACCTGCTGCGCCAAGCCCAGCGCAATGACACCGTGCGGGATCTGTCCAAGCAGTTGCAGCGCCTGAGCAAAGATGTGGATCGCAACGCCCGTAGCCTACGGCAACAAACGGGCAAGCACGTGAAAACTTGGGTTGATTCCGTCAAGGAAAAGTTGGATAATTGGTGATCGCGCTTATCGAGGTAAACCCCCATCTCCAGCCTCAGGATCTGGGATTGCAGTTTCCTCATTGCCGTTTACCTTCGTCTTGGGATCCGTCATGGCTAAAGCAAAGGGTGCCCGCATCATCATCACCCTGGAGTGCACCGAGTGCCGCACCAACGTCAACAAGCGCTCTCCAGGTGTGAACCGCTATACCACCACCAAAAACCGCCGTAACACAACAGCCCGCTTGGAGCTGAAGAAATTCTGCCCTCACTGCAACCGCCACACCGTCCACAAAGAGATTAAGTAGTTCAAGCCGTTTCGCCGTTCTCCTGACCTATGGTTTACGCTCGCCGCCGCCTGTCTCCCATCAAGCCGGGAGAGCCCATTAGGTACACCGATGTGGAGCTGCTCAAGAAATTTGTGACCGAGCGAGGCAAGATCTTGCCCCGCCGCATCACCGGCCTGACTGCCAAACAACAGCGGGAGCTCACCGCCGCGATCAAACGAGCGCGCATCATGGGTCTTCTTTACTTTGTCAACAAAGAGGGATAGCTTTCTCCGGATCCCGATGGGCCTGCAGCTTTCGCCGGAACTCCAAGCCCGCTTGTCCCAGCCCCTCAATATCGGCGGGGTAAAAGTTTTGAGCCGCGTTTTTCAGGCGCCGCTGTCAGGGGTAACCGACCAGGTCTTTCGAGGGCTGGTACGCCGTTTTGCCCCCCACAGCTTGGTCTACACGGAAATGGTCAGTGCGACCGGCTTGCACTATGCCCGCCAGTTGCCCCGCATCATGGAGGTTGGCGAGGGGGAGCAGCCTATTGGCATCCAACTGTTTGATTGTCGGCCCGACTTTCTGGCGGAAGCAGCCCGCATGGCTGTGGACGAAGGGGCGACCTTGGTGGACATCAACATGGGCTGCCCGGTGAACAAGATTACCAAAAACGGCGGTGGCTCTTCTCTGCTCCGCGATCCCGACACGGCAGCGCGAATTGTGGAGGCGGTGGCCAACGCAGTGGAGGTGCCCGTAACCGTGAAAACGCGCCTGGGCTGGTCAGATCAGGAGATCAACATTTTGGATTTTGCCCACCGTCTGCAGGAGGCAGGGGCGCAACTGCTCACCCTGCATGCCCGGACACGCGCCCAAGGCTTCAACGGCAAAGCCCGCTGGGACTGGATCCGCCGCGTCAAACAGCACCTGCGCATTCCCGTCATCGCCAATGGGGATATTTTCTCGACAGCCGCAGCGGTGAAGTGTTTGGAGGAAACCGGAGCCGATGGGGTGATGTGCTCCCGCGGCACCATGGGCTATCCCTTTCTGGTAGGGGAGATCGATCACTTCCTGAAAACCGGTCAAGAAAGACCGGCCCCCACTCCCCTGGAGCGAATTCAAATGGCCTTAGAGCATCTGCGCGGTCTCTGGGAGTACAAGGGGGAACGTGGCATCCGTCAGGCCCGCAAGCACATGACTTGGTACATCAAAGACTTTGCCGGAGCCTCTCAATTCCGTGCTCTCCTCTGTCGCATTGAGACGGTGCAGGAAGGGGAAGCCCTGCTTCTTCAAGCCATGGAGCGCTGCCAAGAAGCCACACCTCGACCGGAAGAGGCCATTAAAACCACCGAGGAGGCCGACCTTCTCCCTGAAGCCGGTTGGGCGTAGCTCCAAGGATCCCCACAATTGGAAATTGCTTGGAAATCGCCGCACGTCTGCCTTGGCTGTAGCCTGTGGCCCCGAAAAAGGCTATTGCGCCTGCTGCTGGGACAGGGCTGCCACCAACTTTTCTCCCATTTCCTGGCAACCCACTAAAGTCATTCCCTCAGAGTAGAGGTCTGGGGTGCGGTACCCTTGCGCCAAAACGGCTTCTACCGCCTGTTCGATGCGGTCGGCAGCTTGCGGCTGATCCAGGGAGTAGCGGAGCATCAGGGCGCCGGAGAGCACCTGGGCAATGGGGTTGGCTTTGTCTTGTCCGGCAATGTCGGGAGCCGACCCATGTACCGGCTCGTATAGGCCGGGGCCAGAGGATCCCAGAGAGGCAGAGGGCAGCATACCAATAGAGCCGGTCAGCATGGCCGCTTCATCGGAGAGGATATCGCCGAAGAGATTGCCCGTGAGGATGACGTCGAACTGCTTGGGCCAGCGCACCAACTGCATGGCGGCATTGTCGATGTACAGGTGGGAAAGTTCCACCTCCGGGTACTCAGCCGCAATGACATTGACCCGCTCCCGCCACAGTTGCGACACCTCGAGAACGTTGGCTTTGTCCACCGAGCAGAGCTTGCGCCGGCGTTTGCGGGCCAGCTCAAAGGCAACTCGGGCAATCCGATCCACCTCAGCTTCGCTATAGACCATGGTGTTCACGCCGCGCCGAGATCCTTGGGCATCCGTGAAGATTCCCTTAGGTTGGCCGAAGTAAATGCCCCCCGTCAGCTCCCGCACCACCACCAGGTCGATCCCCGAGATCACCTCTGGCTTCAGGGAGGAAGCCCCCACCAGTTGAGGGAAGACTTTTACCGGGCGCAAGTTGGCAAACAGCCCCAGCCCCGCCCTCAAGCCCAACAAGGCCCGCTCCGGGCGTTTCTCAGGAGGCAGAGCGTCATACTTGAAGTCGCCGACAGCAGCCAGATAAACGGCATCGCTCTCTTGAGCCATTTTCAGGGTTTCTGCCGGCAAGGGATCCCCAGTCTGGTCGTAGGCAGCCCCGCCGATCAGGCCCTCTTGCCACTGAAGAGCAAATCCCATCTGCCGGGCAACTGCATCCAAAACGGCTCGTCCCACCCGCATGATTTCGGGGCCGATGCCATCTCCGGCAAGGGCTGTGATCCGATAGGTTCGAGCAGTTGAAGAAGAAGTGCTCATGAGCGGTCAAGCTGAAGATGAGGGCGTAGAGATACTACCATTTCGGCGGACTTGCCCATCCCTTGGCACACAGGTTTGCAGACAACTCCTCTAAAAAGCTCTCCAAATAACAAAGTGCAGCCTGGCCACCAACCTGCTGCACTCTGATGGTGATTCTAATGGTGATGATGACGATCAACCCATCAAGCGGGAGTCCCAGATGTTCTTTTAGAACAAGCCCAAGGTGACCCACTTATCCAAGGGCAAGGTGGCACCTATGCCCAGGTAGAGGGTGACCAAGGTGCCGATCAGGAACACCGTTGTCGCCACTGGGCGGCGCAAGGGGTTTTGGAACTTGTTGACGTTTTCGATGAAGGGCACAAACAAGAGACCCACAGGAATGGCAGACATCAGAGCAATTCCCAACAGCTTGTTGGGAGCAATCCGCAGGATGTGGAAGGCGGGGTAGAGATACCATTCCGGCAGAATTTCCAGAGGCGTAGCAAAGGGATCCGCCGGCTCACCCACGCCTGCCGGATCCATAACCGACAGGCCAACGATCACTCCAATAGTGCCCAGGATCACCACCGGAAACATAAAGAGCAAATCGTTGGGCCAAGCGGGCTCACCATAGGTCATGTGGCCCATGTTTTTCTTCAGCTTGGCTACAACTTTGGGGTTGTCTAGATCAACCTTGCGGGTAATGGCCTCGGTCGCTATCACCTGTTTTGAGACGGCCATGGGAGTTCTCCTTATCTAGGGACAAAAGTTCTGAAAAAGTGGCAGGTAAAGATCCCAGTTACCAGGAAAGTCAAAGGCGTCTGGGAGTCAAACCTTGCTCACAAAGGCCCAGAAATGCCTTGGCGGCGGATCATCAAAAAGTGCATGGTCATAAAGACTGCGGTCAGCCAGGGTAGCACGAAAGTGTGCAAGCTGTAGAAGCGAGTCAGGGTAGCTTGACCAACCGCTTCGCCACCCCGGATCAGTTGCACCAACAAGTCGCCCACCACCGGAATGGCACTGGGCACACCTGAGACGATCTTGACCGCCCAGTAGCCCACCTGATCCCAGGGCAGGGAGTAGCCGGTAACGCCAAAGGAGACGGTCAGCACCGCCAAGATCACGCCGGTTACCCAGGTCAGCTCACGGGGCTTTTTGAATCCCCCTGTCAGATAGACCCGGAAGGTGTGTAGGATCATCATCAGCACCATCATGGAGGCGCTCCAACGGTGGATGGAGCGCAACAGCCAGCCGAAGTTCACCTGGGTCATGATGTAGTTCACCGATTCAAAGGCCTCAGCCACCGTCGGACGATAGTAAAACGTCATGGCGAAGCCGGTGGCAAACTGAATTAAGAAGCACACCAGCGTCACCCCGCCGAGGCAGTAGAAGATGTTAACGTGAGGCGGAATGAATTTTCCCGTTGCGTCGTCGACGAAAGGCGTAATCTCCAGCCGCTCGTCCAACCAGTCGTAAACTTTGCTCATAATGCCTGCAATTCTTGAAATTGGATCTCGAGGGCGGGGCAAGCCCACTCTCCTCAGCAATGTAACACAATCTTTTAACACCATCCTGGCGTCGGGCTCAGCTTGGGGACGAAGATCTCGATCCCAGGAGGCCAGGCAAGTTTTCGATATTGCGTTTTGTTCATGTTTCTTAATGTTTTTTGGGATCGATGGTTGTGCAGAAGCCGAGATACACAGGGATCCGCTGGAGAGGGTGGGGGATCCGCATTGTCTTGCTTGGGTGTTTGCTCTGGGCGAGTTTGGGCATTGGCGCCTGTCCAGGGCAGGCCAGCCGCTGGGGAGAAGAGCAGCAACTGCTGGCGCAGGCTTGGGCCTATGTGGATCGGGCCTATGTGGATCCGGGGTTTAACGGGCAAAACTGGTGGCAGGTGCGGCAACGGTTTCTCTCCCGGCCCTTAAAGGAGCGCAAGCAGACCTATCAGGCCATTGAGGAGATGTTGGCCACTCTGGGGGATCCCTTTACCCGCTTTCTGGACAGAGAGCACTACCTCAGCCTGCAGACCTCCACAGCCGGCGAGCTGAGCGGTGTCGGCTTGCAGATTGCCATCGATGAGCAGGGGGCGGTGCGGGTGATTGCCCCCATGGAAGGCACTCCTGCCGAGCAGGCCGGGATCCAACCCCAGGATGAGATTTTGGCGGTGGATCGGGTGCCGGTGGCGGGGCTGAGCCTGGACGAAGTGGCCGAGCGGATGCGGGGGCGCAGTGGCACGCCGGTTACCTTGAAGCTGAAGCGGCAGGATCGCATTTGGGAGGTGGAGCTGGTACGCCAATCGATCACCATCAACCCCGTGCGCACCCGTTTTTTTGAGCTGCCTCAGGGATCGGTGGCCTACATTCGCCTCAGCCAGTTCAACGGCAATGCTGCCGCTCAAGTCCGCCAAGCCATTCGGGCCGCAGAAGCTCAAGGGGTGCGGGGCTACATTCTCGATTTGCGCAACAATCCGGGGGGACTCTTGCAGGCGGCCATTGAGATCGCCCGCTTCTGGATCCCCAAGGGTGACATTGTGCTGGTGACGGATCGCCACGGCATTCAAGACAGCATTCCCGCCACCGGCGAGGTGCTCACAGAGGCGCCGCTGGTGGTCTTGGTAAATCAGGGCAGCGCCAGTGCCAGTGAAGTGTTGGCCGGGGCACTTCAGGATAGTGGGCGAGCCCAACTGGTAGGAA
>NZ_JANSIO010000107.1:0-6753 GCF_047462195.1 Synechococcus sp. R3-13
TTCCAACAGATGCTTGGCCACCGACACCTCGGCACTGAGGAGCAGCTCAAAATCTTCGCCCCCATAAAGCGCCCACTCCCAGGCTTGGGCCGGAAAAGCCTGCCGCAAAGCTTTTGAAATCGGGATCCGCTCCACGGCAATCCTTGCCTCCACCCCACTGGCCTGACACACCTGCACCAGGGCATCTGCCAAACCGTCGCTGGTATCCATACCGGCAATGCGCAAGGGATCCGGGATCCCTTCCAAGAGGGGCAACAGATCCAGTCGCGGGCGTGGGTATTGGTGAGCCCTGATCAACTGCTCGCGCTCGGCCGCCGTAGCTGAGGATCCCTGTTCAGGATGGAGAAGCAGCTCCAAGCCTGCCCGCGCATCTCCGTGGGGCCCTGTTACCACCAGCCAATCGCCGGGTTGAGCCCGTCTGCGCTGAATGGCCCGCCCCGGCTGCACCGATCCCAGGGCCGTGATTGCCACAAATCGATGCGGCGACCGACACAGATCCCCTCCCACCAGTTGGCATTCCCAGCGGGCGCAACAGGCTTGCATCCCTTGATAAAGCTCCTCCACCCAAGCGACCGGCGTGGATCCCGGCAAGCCCAAACCCACCACCAACGCCTGCGGACGGGATCCCATCGCGGCCAGATCCGATAGATTGGCGGCCACCGCGCGCCAGCCCACCGCATGGGCCGGGGTCGTCAGATCGCTGAAGTGAACTCCCTCCACCAACACATCGGTTGTCACCACCAACTGCCCCTCCGGAGCAGCTAACACCGCCGCATCGTCTCCCACCACCTGGGCCGGACAGTAGCGCTGCACGATCTGCAGCAGCCCCGCCTCCCCAATTGCCGAGATGGGTAGGGGGGAAGGATCGCCGTTTTGTGGAGAAGCACTGTCAGGAAGACCGGAGAACAAAACAGCCCTCTGAGGGTAGCGAGGATAGCAAAGCTGAAAAAGCTGATGGATGATGGGTTCTTGTTGGATATTTCCAAGGATCCCGCCTGCACGCCACAGGCAAGCTGGAGAATTCTACCCCGCCGTCCGCTGTCCAATCAGGGCATAGAAGGGATCCCCGCCTCCGCCTGCCCAAAAGCCCAGCCAACCCATAGGGGCAGGCCGCTGGATCACTTTCACCACCTCAAACCCCGGCACTGACTCAAAATAGCGCCTGACCAACTCCACCCGCCCCGCCTCGGAGTTGTCCCGCCAAGCCTGGATCGCCTTCTGGAAAAACATGCGATTGGAGAAGCTGACGATGAACAGGCCCTGGGGCTTTAGAATGCGATACACCTCTGCAAACACCTGCTCTGGCTGCTGCAGATACTGCACCGAAACCGTATTCAGCACCGCATCGAAGGAGTGATCGGGGAAGGGCAGACTTGGGTTTTGGTTCAAGTTTTGGATGAAGAAGTGATCCAGCCGGGGGTTGGCCGCCAGTTCCTCAGGGTTCATCCCATGCCCCTCCACATGGGCAAACTCCATCTCAGGTGGCAAATGGGAGACCCAACTGCTCATCAGATCGAGAATGCGGGTCTGGGGCCGCAAATGCTCGCGGTATAGATCGGTGAGCTGGCCGATGAAGCCAGAATCCACATGAGTCACGAAGCGAGGATAGCTGTAAAAGAGGGCATCGTCGCTGGGATCCAACTTGGAGCGCTGCCAATCCTTGAGCACCACCATGGCCGAATGATTTCAAAGCTTAATCAAAGCTAACATTTTGGAACCTTCAGAAAAGGGGCAGGCGTGATAGCTTAGCAGAGCAACGGTGGCAATTTCGCGAGGGACTCCTTGCCATGATGTCTGCATCTCACCCCTCGGCAGCGAGCCGTTCTTCTGCTGAGTCCGGCCTTGGCCTGCGGGAGTACGTAACCGAACTGCAGCTCCACATGGCCCTGCAGGCTCGCAGCCTTACCCCCTCTCTCAGCGTCTCCCCGGCTCAGGACAGCCCCCTGGCTCTGGTGCAGCAGGCACAGGCGGCTATGGAGAAGTCCGCTTCCCGCCGATGGCTTTGAGGGGCACAGCCTGGGCAGAGAGGCTCAGGCCAAACTTTTGCGCAACACCCCCTGCACCAGCAGAACCGACACTACGACAAACCCCGTCAAGAGGCCCAGGGATCCCGCCAGGGTGAGATCGCCCCAGGGAGCCTGCAGCACCACATCGGCCCAGCTCCAGCTATCGCTGCGGTAGACATGGCGAATGGGCTCGATGGCAAAGGTGAGGGGGTTGAGGCTGGCCACCCAACGCAGCCAGGTGGGCATAAAGCTCAGGGGAGCCAAGGCCGTGCTGGAAAAGATCAGGGGCAAGTTCACCAAAAAGATGAAAGCCAGCAATTGCTGGTGCCCCGGCATGGCAAAGGCCAAGCCCAAGCTCAGCGCCGTAAAGCCCAAGACCAACAGGCCCACGATCAGGGCCACCACCGCCAAGCCTGGCCCGTCGGGGATCCCGGCCCCAAGGGCGTAATCTGCCCCCACAATCACCGCCGTCTGCAGCAGCGCCAAGCTGACGATGAACAGGCTAGAGGCGAGAACAATGGAAAAACGAGAGGTGAGGGGAGCCACCAACAGCCGGTTCAAAAAGCCAAATTCTCGGTCGAAAATCACCGGCACTCCGGCATTCAAGGCTCCACCAAAAGCCGTAAACACAATGACTCCCGCCCCCAAAAACTGGGTGTAGTTTTGTCCGGCCCCGAAAATGCCGGCAGGAGCATTCTGAAACAAGGCTCCAAATAGAATCAGCCAGAGCAACGGCTGGATAATGCCGGCCAGCAAGGTTGTGGGGCGACGCTGCAGTTGGATAAACAAGCGGCGGGTGAGGGCGAAGGTCTCCTGCCAAAAGTCAGCCGTCAAAAGGGGGATCGGGTTAGATTGAACCGGGGAAGAGGCAGAGGTCATACCCAAGCTCCTGTAGAGTTGTGATCAATGAATGTGTGATGAATGAATGCAGTATCTAATCCATCAACCAATACAACCAATTAAATATCTCGATATGCCTTTGTACAGGGATCAATGGGGCTCGATCATGAGGGGATGAAGTTACTTTTTCTTTTTGCCCAGATTGGCCTCGGCAGCGGCCAGCTCCGCGTCCATCAGGGTTTGCCCGGTTGCCGCCAAATACACATCATCCAAGCTGGGACGAGATTGGGTGCTGCTGAACACCTCCAGCCCATGAGCTTGCAAGTGAGCGCGGATCTGGCTGAGGGGATCCTCTCCATTCCGCTGCACCACCAGGTTCAGGGCGTTGCCCTGGGCGCTGTTGATCACCACCTTCTGGACAAAGGGCAGGGATCCCAGCAGTTGGGCACCCCGTTGGGCCAGTTCCGCCGGGGCAAATTCCTGCAGCTTGACGGTGATGCGCTCGCCGCCGACGCGGGTTTTCAGCTCCTCGGGGGTTCCCTCGGCAATCACCTTGCCCCGGTCGATGATGGCCACCCGATCCGCCAGCAGGTCGATCTCCTCCAGGTAGTGGCTGCTGAGCACCACTGTGATCCCTGTGTTCTTGAGTTGGCGCAAAAAATCCCAGATGGCCAGCCGACTGGGAATGTCCAGGCCCACCGTGGGCTCGTCCAAGACCAGCACCTGGGGTTGATGGAGCAGTCCTGCCGCCAGATCCAAGCGTTTGCGCAGCCCGCCGGAGTAGGTACCGATGAGTTGGTCGGCGCGGTCGGTCAGCCCCAGCAGTTCCAGGACGGCAACGATTCGCTCTTGAGCCAAGGGGCGAGGCAGGTGGTGGAGATCGGCCTGCAACTGCAACAATTCTCGCCCGGTCAGCACCTTATCCAAAGCCACCTCTTGGGCGACAAACCCCAGTTTTTCTCGTACCGCTTTGGGGTTTTCGCTGGCCGGGATCCCGTACACCTCTATCCGGCCTGAGTCGGGACGGAGCAAGGTGCAGAGGCAATGCAAAGTGGTGGTCTTGCCCGCTCCATTGGGGCCGAGAATGCCGTAGATCTGGCCGGGTTCCACCTGAAAGGAGACATCCGCCACGGCCACTGTGGATCCGTAGCGCTTCTGAAGTTGCTGTACCAAGACTGCGGGAGTACTTGACATGGGCATTCACATTTCGCTCCCTCTAGGCTATCAAGCCTCTACAGAAGATGAGGGGTGGCGATCGCCCCCATTTCTTGCCCCTTGCCGCCAACCCCCTAGGGATGGTGGGAGCTGAACCGAGGCTCACGGTATAGTGGTTCAGGCGAATCCGGTGGGGGATCCCTGCCCATCCTTCAACCTAGTCCGGTTGGGTCGAACCCTCGCCAAGGTGTTTGTTGTGGATCTGTGGAGAGGAGATGAATGCTGAAGCCAAAGCATGCCTGCCGGCCCCTGCTGCCGACTTGTGGGGGCTCGGATTCCCCTATCGAAAAAGGATGCTCTGTTGTAGCTTATACAGCCTTGGCCATTTTAGCGCTTGGCTTGGTCGGTTGCGGCGAGGGAACAACTCCCCTGGGCCCACTGGAAAATGTCTTTCTGCGGGCAGATGATTTTGAAATTACAGGGGGATCCCCGGCAGCGGGCGCAGTGGGGCCTTACCTACAGTTCAACATGCGGCGGCAACGGGATAACCAAATCCTAAATCGCCCCCTCAATGTCTATGTGGACAATGCCGGGCTGGCAGAGAGGCGGAATCCCCCTCTGGATAACCAAAACCGCCCCATCCTCTTACAGCGCTCGGTGGCCTTTTTGGGCAATGGCCTGGATCTGAACAGAGATGGCCAGCCGGATCTGCCCCCCAAAGAACCCCCCAGCTTCACCAGTGGCCCGCTGCTGCCCTACGCCCCGCCCAATCAGTGGCAAAGTCGGGCTGCCCTTGCCTATGTTCCCGGACAAGCCAATATCCCCGGACGGGGCCCCAGCGACCGCTTTGGCATCTATTTTTCTTCCATCCTGCCCTACACCGGGCAGCTTCGCTTCCGCGCCCGCGACGAGCTGGGCAATGCCTTTGCCCGCACCTTTGAGGTCACCTATCCGGCAGCAGCCAGCCGTGCCACGGTCACCGTCACCTTGGCCAACCTCACCGCCACTGCCCAAGAGCCGGTTCTCATTGCCATTTGTAACCAGTTGGGAGCTGCTGCCGTGGTGGGCCTGCGGAGTGGCACGTTCACCGAGCTGGTGGATCTCCTGCCGGCCCCAGGGCTGCCGGTGGATCCCACCTTGAGCGAGCCCATCCGCTATGTGGCCGAGGCTTATCAATTGAACCGCGATCGAGCCGTCATCCGCGTTTCCCAGAATCCCACGGATCCCAGCCGCATGAGCGTTCCTCTACTGGGATCCGAAGGGGCAACCGGTCGGGCAGATCTGACGCTGGTGAACTCCGCAGGGGATCGGCTGACTTGCTTCAACGATCGGCTTTCGGATCTGCGGGATACGTTTTCTGACTTTTTCAGATAGCGATTGATCGCAGTTCTCCACAGAGCCAGTTGGCCGTGAGCTGGCGCCTATGCCTCGGTTTTCTCAGATCGTCTCAAAGTCTGCCGGAGAAGCCCGCAGAAGAAGCTCGAAAAATCTGTTCATAGTGAGCCTTTTTGAACTCTACTTCGCTGCTTCCTTCCGCTGGAACATTCTGTTGCCTTACTGGCAAAATCCGGCCCTAACTTGGGGCTGCCCCCTTTTCCTGTCGGATTGGAGTGCGATATGCTGGTTTTCCACCTCTAAAAGCGTGATTTATTCCAAACTGTTTTGACTCCTATGAATCCCCATCGCTCTCAGGTCTCGGTTCCTATCCTGCAGGAAAACTGGCACTTTCAAGAGCGGGATGCTTGCGGGGTCGGCTTTTTGGTGGATCAGCAGGGGAGAGCCAGCCACGACCTCTTGCAGAAAACCCTTCAGGCTCTCACCTGTATGGAGCATCGGGGTGGCTGTGGCGGCGACGGCCAGAGCGGCGATGGGGCGGGCATTGCGACGGCGATCCCCTGGTCGCTGTTGCAAGCAGAAATGGAAGAAATTCGAGCTTTGGATCCCACTCACAGCGCGGTGGGGATGGTCTTTTTGCCTCAGGATCCTGCTGAGTGTCAGGCGGTGCAGCAGGTGATCGATGAGTACTTGACCACCACCGACTGGCAGCGGGTGGTTTGGCGGCAGGTACCGGTCAATCCCAATTGCCTGGGGCCGATGGCGCGGCAGACCATGCCCTCCATTTGGCAGATGCTCCTCACCCATCCCACGCTAGAAGGAGACGAGCTAGAGCAGCAGCTCTATCTGTTGCGGCGGCGCATTCGGCGGCGGGTAGAGGCTCGGTTTGGCTTTTATGCTCTGTATTTTGCCTCTTTGTCCTGCCGGGTTGTCGTTTACAAAGGCATGGTGCAATCGTCGGTTCTGGGCCGGTTTTATCGAGATCTGCAAAACCCCCTCTACACCACTGCCTACGCCACTTACCATCGCCGCTTCAGCACCAACACCCTGCCGCGTTGGTCCCTGGCTCAGCCTTTTCGCTACCTTTGCCACAACGGCGAGATCAACACCTACCTGGGCAATGTCAACTGGATGGCCGCCCGCGAACAAACCCTTTCCCATCCCCGCTGGGGTACAGCGGTCGAGGATCTGAAGCCGATTATTGACCCGGGCACCAGCGACTCGGCGGGCCTGGACGCCGTGTTTGAGCTGTTGATTCAGTCGGGCTACTCCACTCAGCAGGCGATGATGGTGCTGATCCCGGAAGCCTATCGCAACCAGCCAGAACTGCAGAATCACCCGGAAGTGGTGGATTTCTACGAGTTCTTCGGCGGCCTGCAGGAGCCCTGGGATGGCCCGGCGATGGTGGTTTTCTGCG
>NZ_JANSIO010000108.1:0-2149 GCF_047462195.1 Synechococcus sp. R3-13
CCTCAAGGGCGGGGCTTCAGACCCAGTTTTTTGGTGAGCGACAACCTGGTTAGGGTGGACTTGGTGGAGCTAACGCAACCCGGCTTACTGGCAGTAATGCTAAGAAATGTTAAGCTAAGAGCTTAGATCCCGAACCGAGGTAGGCCCCATGGAATCCCTTTACGCCGGCGGCAACTTTTCTGATCCCTTCGCCAATCCCCCCATTTACTCTGCCATTGCCCTGCTCAGCTTTTTTGCCGTTATCTTTGGCATCCTTTTCAAGGACAAGTTGGAATACCAGGTAGCCCTTTGGCAGCTCAACCGGGATAGCCAAGCCCAAATTCGCTATCGCACTCCTGGGGTGATCCTCACCTACAGTCTCTGCTGCTTGTTTACCTTTGGCTTTGTGGCTGCGTGTTTGAATGTGTTTGGCCTGCCTATGGCTCTGGCCGCCTGCGTCGGTGGGATCCTAGTGTTGGGCACGGCAGGCTTGGTGTGGTGGCAGTTGGGATCCCTGCTGGCTCTGTTGGCTACGGGCGGCTCCCAGGCCATAGATATTGACTCTTACGGGGCAGGAGCCGTTTTGGATCCTGAGGCAGCAGCACCTACTGAAGGGGAATAGGAGCTGGGCCACCCCAATTGACCAAGGATTTCGGCGCTGCCATGGCAAGCCTGCAAACGTTCATTCTGGAATGAACTTGAGCAAGGCTGACAAGACAAACGACACGATGAAGCAGAGTGCTCTGCTGCCATAATGGCTTCAAGCCCCGCTGCTCTCTTTCCCATGAACGAAACTGCCCAGCCCGATCTCAGAGATCTCATCCTCGCCCTGGATCGGAAGATCGACCTGCAATTTACAGAAATGCGGGGCGAGATCCGCCAGGTGGAAACAAGGCTGCAAGGGGAGATCAAGCGGCTGGAAGAGCGGGTTGACGGGGTGGCGGTCAAGCTGAACGAAAGGATTAACAGCGTCGAGGTCAAGCTCACCGAGAAAATCGATGGCATTGAGGCCCAGTTGAACGAAAGGATCAACGGGATGGAAGGCAAACTGAGCGAGAAGATGGACGGGATTGGCAAGCGCTTGGACAACCAGGAGTTCATCAGCCGAGGGGCAATTATTACCCTAGTGGGTGGTGTGCTTACAGGTCTGATTAAGTACCTGTTTTTCTCCGACAATTGACTTTGGCTGCTGATGCAAACTCTTTGGCAAACCATCGCCCAGCACCTTGCGGAAGCGACAGGGGATCCCTTACGGCCCCTGCAGTATCGTTCTGTGGGCGGGGGCAGCATCAACGCCACCTATCGGTTTTCTTGCGCTTCCCAAAACCCTCTTGCAGAAGGGGCAAGAGACTACTTTGTCAAATTGGCCCGTGGGGGAGAAAGAGCGCTGGAGATGTTTGCAGCGGAAGCTGCGGGCTTGCAAACCCTAGCGGCTGCCCAGGCCATTCGCGTGCCCCAGCCCATCATCTGGGGATCCGTAGGAGAGCAGGCCTACTTGGTGCTGGAATACCTGGAGCTAACCTCGCCCCGTCCGCACACTGCGGGTTTGTTGGGATCCCAGTTGGCCCAGTTGCACCGCACCCTATCCCCCAACGGCAGCTACGGCTGGGAGCGGGACAACACCATCGGCTCCACGCCGCAGATCAACAGTTGGCGGCAGAATTGGCCGGATTTTTATCGGGAACAGCGGCTGCTCTACCAGGTGAAATTGGCTTGCCAACAGGGGTATCGCGGCACGTGGGTGGCCCAAGCCGAACGGGTAATGGCGGAGCTGGAAGCCTTTTTTCAGGACTACAGGCCAGAACCCGCTCTGTTGCATGGAGATCTGTGGGGCGGCAACTACGGGGCCTTGGCCGATGGATCCCCGGTGATTTTCGATCCGGCCACCTACTACGGGGATCGAGAGACGGATCTGGCGATGACAGAACTGTTTGGCGGCTTTCCGCCGGAGTTCTATCGGGCTTATCAGCAGACCTATCCTTTGGATAAGGGATATCCTCACCGCAAGCCCCTCTACCAGCTCTACCACTGGCTCAACCATCTCAACCTGTTTGGAGAGGGCTACCTAGGCTCGGTGCAGCGGGCTTTGCAGCAGTGTTTGCAATTTCTTGGATAAATCGTATGGTTGTTCAGGTTAAGATGAGACGCCTGGGCTACTGCTCGCGCCAGC
>NZ_JANSIO010000109.1:0-9090 GCF_047462195.1 Synechococcus sp. R3-13
CCAACACCAGGGATCCCAGGCCGATCCCCGCCCAAAAATCTTTTGCCGAGAGGGAAGAGGCCAACCCCACATAAAACAGCACCGTTTCCGCCCCCTCGCGAAACACCGCCACAAAGGCCAGAAAAGCCAAGGAAAAAACCTGACCCGTGGCCAGTGCCGCCTGCGCCTGTTCCCGCACAAAGGTTTGCCAAGAAACCACTGCAGCCCGGCGGTGCAACCAAAGGCTGACCGAGAACAACAAACCTGCTGCCACCAGCCCGGTGATCCCTTCCAGCACCTCTTGTCGCGTGTGGGTGAGCATCTGCTGGAAAAACAGCTTCACCAGCAGGCCGAGCATCACCGCTGCCAGCAAGCCTGCGGATCCCCCTATCCACACCCAGCGCTTCTGAGCCGATTGCCCGCTCTTGCTCATAAGGGCCAGCAGTGCCACCAGCACCAAGAGAGCTTCCAGGCCCTCCCGCAGCAGAATCGAAGCAGCATCCAGGAACGTGTAGTCCGACATAGGCTCACCCAGACAGGCGGCTCAGTTTTAGCTGGAGCCAAGAGGATTTCTATGTGGTGGCTGGGATGAACTTGAGGGCAGCAGAATTGATGCAGTAGCGCAAACCCGTGGGTGGGGGGCCATCCCGAAACACATGCCCCAGATGCCCACCGCAGTTAGAGCAGTGGACTTCCGTGCGGGGCACAAACAATTTCCAGTCCGTCTTGGTGCCGATCACATGGGGAGCAATCGGCTCCCAAAAGCTGGGCCAACCGGTGCCACTGTCGTACTTGGCCGCCGAGGAAAACAGCTCCTGCCCACAGCCGGCACAGACGTAGATACCTGGGGCCTTGTTGTCGTAGTAAGCGTTGCGGAAGGGGGGCTCAGTGCCCTCTTGGCGCAGCACATAGTATTGCTCTTCGGTGAGCAGTTGCCGCCACTCGGCGTCGGTTTTGGTGAAGGGATAAGTCTGTTGGGCCATTGCTCTTTGCTCTCCTGCTAAGCTGAGGGGTGCTGTAATCAACCCGGCCACCGCCAAGGTCAACAGCTCGCGTCGTCGCATGATGAGGTTCATCTGTTGTCGCTGTGTAAGTGGCGGGGAGGCGATCCCTACTAGGGGGATCCATCCGCCTTTGTCCGCCACCCGTGGGTTGAGACCTGCAAGCAGGTTACCCGTATCTTAACCCTTCTTTACGCTCCCTTCTGCAAAACAGGGAGATAGCCAGTATTCTATGGGTTCCATTGGCAGCTTCTATCCCCAGCTTCAGGCGCCATCCCGTTACAATGAGCGCAGGTGGGCTGCTTGTCCAACCCTAGACGAGTAATGGAGTTCTTCCTATGCTGCTGGTCGGCTCAGGTTCAAAGTTTGTGCAGCAACTGGAGCAATCTGGGGCTTTGGCCATCTTTGTAACCCCAGAGGGGGGATCCGAAGGGCACTACCTGCGGCGGCTGCGCGGAGCCGGGTATGAGGTGGTCACGCTCTCCAGCAAGGGAATCGGGGATCTGGCCAGCTATTTGACGTGCATTCATGGGGTACGGCCTGCCACGCTGGGCAAATCGGAGCGGCGCACCTATTTCTTTCCCGCGTTGATCGAGCAGTATCGGGCCACCTTGCCCCCAAAAGCTAAGGGGTTGGTGTTCTGGTTTTACGAAGGGCATGTGTTCAGCCAACAGGAACTCTCCTACCTGGTGAAGCTGAGTCGGGAAGACAAGGGAGTGAAGTTTGTGGTGGAACTGGGCCGAGAACGGTCAATTCGTTGGCAACCTCTGCAGAGCGCCTGAACCTCTCTTCAGGATCCTGGAAATTTCTTTGCTACCATCTCGAGTAGATGGCCTGCGGCTCAGATCCCCATCCTGCTAGCGGTTTCTCGTGCCTGTGACCTTGCCAACCGCCTCGCTGCAACAGGGTACTTGGTTTAAGCTGATCTGCGGTGCAAGTTTCCACCACTTGCCCTCGGTTCGGGAGCTGGCTTTCCTTTACACGCTGGCCGGGGCAGATTGCATTGATGTCGCTGCCGATCCGGCCATTGTGCGGGCCGCTCAAGAAGGGATCCAACGGGCACAAGCCGAAGATCCCCAGGCGGGGTTCCCTTGGTTGATGGTCAGCGTCAATGACGGCGAAGACGTCCATTTCCGCAAGGCGGTGCTGACGGCTCCCGTCTGTCCTGCCGACTGTCCTCAGCCTTGTCTGGCAGTTTGTCCCCCTCATGCTTTGACCCAGGCAGCCCTTCCTGCTCAAGTCCACATCCAGACAGAGCTGTGCTACGGCTGTGGGCGCTGCGAGCCGGTTTGCCCCCACCGGCGCATTGCCACCTTCGGCTACCAGGTCGCTTTGTCAGAAGTTTTGCCGCCTTTGGTCGAGCTGGGCATTCAGGCGGTGGAGATCCACACCTGCATTGGTCGCCAGAGGTCATTCGAGCAATTGTGGGGATCCCTGAAGCCCTGGCTACCTCAGCTCCAGGCCATCTCGATTAGCTTTAACGATGGTCCGGGCCTAGAGGCTTACTTGAGGGATTTGCTGGCTCTTATGGATCCCTTGCCGGAAGTGCTGATCTGGCAGGTGGATGGCCGGCCTATGAGTGGCGATATCGGAGCTGGCACCGGCAAAGCCACCCTGAAATTGGCCGAGAAGGTGCTGAATATGGGTCTGCCAGGCTATGTGCAATTGGCAGGAGGAACCAATGCCCAAACGCTGCCGCTGTTGGATCCCCGATGGCCAGTGGCGGGGGTGGCCTTCGGCAGCTATGCGCGACAGTTGGTGTCAGCCTATCTGGAAGAGCCAGCTCACAGCTCATCGGAGTCAGGATGGAATCCTGGATTGGTGGCAGGGATCCCGTTGGCCAAGCAGTTGGTGCAGCAAGTAAAGCGGCGTTCCCGTCAGCGGTGCAGAGCCCTTTCCATCGCTGATCAGCAAACCTGTTTTTCCCGCGTTTAACGACGTTGCTCAGCCATGAGTTTCCCCGTACAGCCCTCAACCCCAAGTCCGTCGATGGATCCGGAAAGTGCTGAACGCACCGCTTGCGTCAGCGGCGCGGAGCACTCTTTTCCCGGCCAGGTTCAATACAGCGACGACCTGAGCAAGCTTTTGGATATCCTGCCGGCTCCAATTCGCGAGCGCCTAGAACAGCATCCCCACTTGGATCGGTTGGTGGAGGTGGTGCTGGATTTGGGTCGCCGCCCCGAAGCCCGCTTCCCCGGCTTTGCCGATTACCTTTCAGAAGACGTGATCACCCGGGCCGACTTGGATCAGGTGATCAGCCGGGTTGGAGAGTTCAGCAGTGACAACCGCGCAGGCATTGCCTCTACCCTGCACCGGATCAGTGCCATCCGCAACCGCCAAGGCACGATCATCGGCCTTACCTGTCGGGTGGGTCGCTGCGTTATCGGCGTGATCAGCATGATCCGCGACCTGGTGGAACAGGGGCGCTCCATGCTGTTGCTGGGCCGACCGGGGGTGGGCAAAACCACGGCCCTGCGGGAGATTGCCCGTGTGCTGGCCGATGAGCTGGGCAAACGAGTGGTCATTATCGACACTTCCAACGAGATTGCCGGCGATGGCGATGTGCCCCATCCGGGTATTGGTCGGGCCAGACGGATGCAGGTGGCCAGCCCAGAGCTGCAGCACAAGGTGATGATCGAGGCAGTGGAAAACCACATGCCCGAAGTGGTGGTCATCGACGAGATCGGCACCGAACTGGAAGCCTTGGCCTCTCGTACCATTGCCGAGCGGGGGGTACAACTGGTGGCCACTGCCCATGGCAACCGCATCGACAACCTGATCAAAAATCCCACCCTCTCCGACTTGGTAGGCGGGATCCAATCCGTCACCCTGGGAGATGAAGAGGCGCGGCGGCGCGGCTCTCAAAAGAGTGTGTTGGAGCGCAAAGCTCCCCCTACGTTTGAGATTGCCATAGAGATGCTGGAGCGATCCCGCTGGGTCATCCACGAAGATGTGGCCGCCACTGTGGATCGTCTCTTGCGCAACCGCGAGCCGCTGACCCAAACCCGCAGTTTAGACGAACACGGCCAGGTGGTGATAGTGCGGAGCACCGCTGGCGCAAACGGGCGCCCGGCTCTATCTGGCCCCCAATGGCCCCCTGCCGGCAGCACAATCTCCGCAGCACGGGAGCGGGGAGGATGGCAACGCTCTGGACGGATGGAAGCTCTGCCTTCAGAGCCGATTGAAAGTCGCTCGCAGCAGCAAGGAGAATCGGGTTTGCTCCTGGAGAGGCGAGAGGACTCCGTCCCGCTAACGCCGGCGGGATCCCGTCCTGCCCCTCAGGTGGTGGCCGAATCCAGAGTAGAATCCGGCTCTGACGAAGAAGAAGATTTGGACTGGGAGGGATCCGCCCTAGCCCCGACAGGACGGCAGCAGAATCCGGATGGGCCGCTGATGATCTACCCCTACGGAGTGAGCCGCTTCTACCTGGAGCAGGTGATCCAAACCCTGAAACTGTCGGCGGATGTCACCAAAGATCTAGACGAGGCAGACATTGTCTTGGCCTTGCGATCCCAAGTGCGTAGCCGTTCCAAGATCCAGCAGATGGCCCACTCCCGCCAGATCCCGATTCACACCGTCAAGGCCAATACTCTGATTGCCCTGGCTCGCGCCCTGCGCCATATTCTCAACATTGAAAGCGAAGAGGGATCCGATTCCGACCTGGAGCTGTTCATTCGCGCCAGCTCCGGCGATGAAACCGAAGCTCTGGAAGAAGCCCGCCTGGCAGTGGAGCAAATCGTCATTCCCAAGTCTCAGCCGGTGGAACTTTTGCCCCGTTCGCCTCTGATCCGCAAGCTCCAACACCAGTTGGTGGAACATTACCACCTGCGGGCCCAAAGCTTTGGCGAAGAGCCCAACCGCCGCTTGCGCATCTATCCCAACTAGCCCCACACGATAGCGCAGCCAATAGTCCAGCTCTAGAGAACCTCTATCCATTGAGCCGTCGTGGCCAGAGAGGGAGGACTCCGTCCCGCTTCTGTGAACGGGATCCTGGGTTAAGATTTGGCTACGCCAAGTGTGGTTTCCGCCGTTGCGACAGCGCTGCAGGTGTCGGCCCAGTGCCGTAGGTATAGCCGCAGGGTGCCCTGGGCATAGCACCATCCATTGCTATAGGGATAGCCAATGACTGCCACAGAAGTACGCTGGACCCTTCGGGATATCGAGGCTCTGCCAGAGAATGAATGGATCCGCTACGAGATCATCGACGGAGAACTGCTGGTGACTCGCTCTCCTCATCACAAACATCAGCACATTATCGGGTGTTTGTTCTCCGCACTGCATCGGTGGTCGCTAGAAACAGGATTGGGAGAACCCTCAATCATGCCAGGGATCCTCTTTTCCGAATTTGATAATGTGTCTCCCGATGTTGTTTGGGTTAGTTATGAGCGGCTGTCCCAGATTCAAGATGAAGCAGGACATTTTCGGGGTGCCCCTGAGCTGGTGGTTGAAGTCCTATCACCTGGAAAAGTTCATGAGGATCGAGACCGCTTGGCAAAACGGAAACTCTACTCTGTGCATGGGGTGCAAGAGTACTGGATCGTCGATCGGCTGGCTCAGAGAGTAGAGGTGTATCGCAGACAACAGGCCCAGTTGGTCTTGGTAGAAACGCTGTTGGCTCAGGATGCGTTGTCTTCTCCCCTGTTGCCCGGCTTTGTCTGCACGGTTGCTGAGCTGTTTACCTCCCGACCCTAGGCTCCAGGCGTACAACAGCCGAAAGGGATCCCATCCCATCGGCCAAATCAATGAAGCAACCAAGATGCCTGCTGCTGCGTACTCTAGCCGGAAAAAGTGCGGCTTGGCCCTGGCCGAAACTGTTCCGGTGTAACAAAATGTTAAGGGCAGCATTTGTACGGGGATCCCTTCTGAAGGGGCCGGTCTTTTGCTGGCTCATGACGCACATTTTGCACACCTCCAAGGACACATGGCCATGTACAACAATCGTCGCGGTTTTCTTCGCTGGCTGGCTCTTGGTTTGGGCTCGTTGGTGGGTTGGTTACCTGGGTTTACCCGGCGCCGTTTTGCCCTGGCCCAGGGAACTGCTTCTGGCTCTAAGGCTTCTGAGCCGGAGTTTGTGAAAGTTGCCACTCTGGCCGATCTCAAAGATGGCCCCTTCAAGGTGGAAAACGCCTTTGGGAAAAACACCGCCACCCTCTGGCTGGTCGGGGATCCGCAAAAAGAAGATTCTCTGCTGGCTTTGGATGCCGCCTGTCCCCATGCGGGGTGTGATGTGAACTGGCGGGGGGAGAACTTTGTCTGCCCCTGTCATGGCTCGGCTTTTGCTGCCGATGGCAGCCGTACCCGTGGCCCGGCCAAGGCAGACCTGGCCATCTACAAGGTCAAGGTGGAGAAGGGAGAAATTTTTGTAGCCAAAGCCTCGTAAAGTTCTGGGCAGGCTGGGGGCTTTGAGGCCAGGCAGAAGGAGTCGGGTATCCGGATTGAGAAGATAATGGGCTGAGCTACCGAGGCTCTCCCTATGGCTCGTCCCTACCGCTATCTGTTCCTCTCCACCCCTGTTGGGCCTCTGGGATCCGGGGCCGGTGGTGGTGTGGAGCTCAATCTTGCCAACCTGACGCGTGTCTTACTCCAGATGGGATCCCAAGTGCGGGTGTTGGCCCCTGTGGGATCCCGAATGGCGGAGTTGCCGGAGGAGGTGATCGAGCCGGTGGCGGGCCTTCCCCCGGCCTATGCGCAAACCCAGCGCCGCGATCAGCCGGTTCTGATCCACACCCCCTCTCTGCTGGCCAACCTGTGGCAGCGGGCTGCCCACCTGCAAGATCAGTTCGATCTAATCGTGAACTGGAGCTACGATTGGCTCTCGTTTTATTTGACGGATTTTTTCCGCACCCCGGTGGCCCACATTGTTAGCATGGGATCCCTCAGCGATGCCGTCGATCAGGCTCTAGAGCACATTGCCCATCGCTACCCTGGTCGGCTGGCGGTGCATTCGCGGGCGCAAGCCCAGACCTTTGCCTTTGCCCAGGCCGAGATGGCTGCGGGCCGAGATCCCTTTGTCTATCTGCCCTGCGGGGTGGATCTGCGCCTCTACGACTTTGTGCCCCAAGGGAATGGATCCCTGTGTTGGATTGGGCGCATTGCCTCCGAAAAGGGCCTGGAAGACTGTGCTGCCCTAGCCGAGAAGACGGGAAGGCCGGTGGTGATCCTAGGCCACCTGCAAGAGCCAGGCTACTGGCAGCAGATCCAAGAGCAGTACCCGCATGCCCAATTGGATTACCGAGGGTTTTTGCCCACCCCGCAAATGCAGCGGATCTTGGGGCAATGCTCAGCCTTGATCATGACCCCCAAGTGGGTGGAGGCCTTTGGCTTGGTGGCGGTGGAAGCTTTGGCCTGTGGCGTGCCGGTGATTACCTACCGCCGGGGTGGGCCCGCGGAAATTGTCAGCGATGGAGAAACCGGCTGGATCGTCGAGCCGGACAACGTGGCAGCTTTGGCAGAGGCTGTAGAGCGCCTAGATCACATCGACAGGAGCCGCTGTCGGCAACGGGCAGAAGAGCACTATTCCCTGGGCGCGATGGCAGAGCAGTTTCTGGCCTGGAGCAGGCAGATTGGCCGGGATCCCACCTGGGCAGCCCGCGAGGGAGGAGACAGGCAGTGGTACTATTAACTTACTTAATTCTGGCGAACTGTGTCAGACACGCAGCCCAACAACGGGAACGTTTTGACTTACGACGGGGAAACCATCATGACGACTGGGAAAGGATCTGTTGCGCTGGTGCGATCAGAGGTTCGTCGGCGGTCACAGGTTCTGGGAACGCAGGTGATCAGCCAGGGCAACGCAGCCCGGCTTGGGGTAGTCAGCGAAGTTTGGGCGGATCTGGAAGCCAAGCAGGTTCTGGTGCTGGGGGTGCTGGAAAAAGCCCTTGCCGGATCCCCCCGTTTGATGGAGCTGCGGCAGGTAACAGCGTTGGGTCAGGATGCAGTTCTTGTCCCCAGCGAAGAAGTTTTCGATAACTTGGATTTGGAGGGCCTGAGTCGCGTGGTTGGCAGCGAGGTGGTAACCGAAGAAGGGATCCGCCTCGGCAAAGTTAAGGATTTTGAGTTCAACTCCGTCTCCGGCATCATCACGGGTTTGGTGCTCTCCAACCTCGGCCTCACCTTTTTACCCGGCTTCATCCTCAGCACCTATCTGCTCTCCACTGACGAGATTGTCTCTGTGGGCGGGGATCGCCTTATTGTTGCCGATGGCGCTGAGACCCGCCTAACCCAACTGGCCAAGGGGATTTTGGAAACCCTGGGAATCGGCAAGCCCCCTTGGGAAGCCGGAGTTAGCCCTGCTCCTGCCCTGCCCAGTGCTGTCGAGAGTTCCGCCGTCGAGGAAGATTACGAAGAAGAATACGACGAGGAATACGAGGCCGAAGAAGAAGACGTTTACGCAGAAGAAGAGCCTGAACCTGAGCCGCAGCCTGTGCGTCCACGCCCGCCTGAGCCCGCACCCGCCCCCGAACAACCGGCTTGGGAACAGGAGTATGCCAAAGAAGAGGCCCCTCCTTCTGAGCCTGCCCCTCCCCCTTCCAGCTCCACTCCTGTGGATAGTGATCCCTGGGAAGATAAGGCCGGGGAGCCCACTTGAGTTGCCGGACTCGTACCAACTCCCCTTTCCCCTCAGGGAAGTGGCTGGGGGTGGTCGCGTCAGCCGAGAGTACGGTCGTTCCCCCTGATGTCAGGGCTGCTTCTTGCGTCAATCCCCAGCTGTTTTCTTCCAAGGGGTGAAGGGATCCCCTGTCCGTCATCCCGGTAGAGCAGGATCGGCTTCGGCCAAGAAGCGCAAAGCCACCGACAAAAAGGTCTGCGGCGCTTCAATGTGCGGAAAAGCAGCCCCCGGCAATCGGTAAATCGGCACCTCCGGGCGCAAGGTGCGATATCGCTCTGCCTGTTCTGGGCCGGTGAGGCGGTTCTGTTCTCCCCAGACCAGAGCCATGGGCTTGGTCACCACGCGAAAGTCGTCTTCGATGGGCAAGTTGAGCTTGCCGGTGAGAAAAGAACGGGGGGCAAATTGAGCCCCCGCTTGGTGAGCTGCCCGGTAATAGTAGTCCACCACCGCCTCATCCAGGGCGTAGCTGGGGGAGCATGACTCTAGTCAATAATAAGCTCA
>NZ_JANSIO010000110.1:0-4859 GCF_047462195.1 Synechococcus sp. R3-13
CACACCCACCAGTCCCTCTGGAAGGATGGCCAGCCCCTGTTCTACAGCGAAGGCACCTATGCCAACCTGAGCGAGACAGCTCTCTACTACATCGGTGGCCTGCTCAAGCATGCCCCGGCAATCCTGGCCTTCACCAACCCCACCACCAACTCCTACAAGCGCTTGGTGCCCGGCTTCGAGGCGCCGGTGAACCTGGCTTACTCCCAGGGCAACCGTTCCGCCGCCATTCGCATTCCCGTGACCGGCAACAATCCCAAGGCCAAGCGTCTGGAGTTCCGCTGCCCGGATGCCACCTGCAACCCCTACATCGCCTTTTCGGCCATGCTGATGGCTGGCCTGGACGGGATCAAGAATAAGATCCATCCCGGCGAGCCCTTGGACAAAGATATCTACGATCTGGAGCCGGAAGAGCTGGCCAAGATCCCTTCCACGCCTGGATCCCTGCTGGATGCCCTGGAAAGCTTGCAGAAGGATCATGCCTTCTTGCTGGAGGGAGGCGTCTTCACCGAAGATCTGATCCAGACCTATATCGAGTACAAGATCGACAACGAGATCAACCCCATCAATCTGCGGCCTCACCCCTACGAGTTCGCCCTCTATTTCGACGCCTAAGCGGTGTGGCCGATTCTGCAGCGGGATCCCTGATGGGATCCCGTTTTTTTCCGAGGAAATAGCACCCCTCAATTCTGGATCCCTTGAGCAACTTGGCTGCTTTTGGTCAACAGCACCTCGTGCCAGCGTTGAAGCGTCCTGTGCCGTCCATCGACCTGAGGAAGCTCAACCCAGAAACCAAAAGGGGATCCCCAGCCGGGATCCCTTCTCGCTGAGCTCATGCCAGAGCATCAACAGTTACGGGCAGATCAGCTCATGCTGACACGGCTACGGTCGTAGTTGAGCCGAAAGGTGGGATGCACTTTTCCTTGGATGCGGTTCCAGAAGTTGCGCACGTTGACATGCAGGCCAATCTGCTCTGTACCGCGGAGCAGCATGGATTGCTGGCGAATCCGAATCAAGCGTTGATGGCTCATCATCAAGCGGCGAGACAGGTCGTCCAAGAGGTGAGAACGGCCAGCAGCAGCCACCGGGGCAGATGCCTCTGCCGTCTGAACGGGTTGAGCCGATCCTTCGACCGCCTTGGGATGATAAGCCACACCTCGATAGAGCAGGTCAAGGTTGGTGGGCAAAACCACCGGCTTGGTCAGATGGCGGAACCGCCAGTCCAGCCCCCGGTAACGACCCCCCACTTTGCCGGGAGAAACCGCCGCTGTTGCAGAAGAGGGGGTGTAATCGACGCCACGGTAAAAGAGTTCCATGATCTTCGCCTCCAAATGAGTTGAGTTTTCATCCGTTCGCCTTCTCCCAAGAGAAGCCCCACGGTTACCAGAAGAGTTGAGGCGCGTTCCTTCGGGATCTCTCCCTACTTCCGTCCTCTGGCTGCGATGTCGCTCTACCCATGATGAGCCGCCCAGCACGCGAGAGGATGAACGATTTCTATCTACATTCTGTATTATAAGCTACGGTTTTGGGGTGTTGTCAGCAACTTTTAACAAAAATTTCCACTGAGTTTCCGTCCAGCTTCCTCTGAATCCAGGCTGGATCTGAATCCGGGCTGGGCCAGCCGGGATCCTCGGGGGCAGCAGGGTGCAGAGCTTGAAGCCGAGTTCTTCGCTCTGTCCGAGATGCCAGAGGAAGCATTATCGTGGAAGAATCCTCAGGATTGGCTACAAAAGTTCACATTCCTCGGTGAGTGCCCTGTGCAGGAAGACTTTCGTCTGATTTTGGACATTGTGACGGTATTGGCGGCAGCGGCAGCGGGTGGATTTTTGGCCTCACTGCTGAGGCAGCCGGTGTTGCTGGGCTACTTATTAGCCGGGATCTTAGTGGGGCCCACCGGGCTGGGGTGGATCAAAGAGTTGGTTCAGGTGGAAACCCTGGCTCAATTTGGGGTGACCTTTTTGCTGTTCACCTTGGGGGTGGAGTTTTCCCTGAAAGAATTGCGCAAAGTGCGGGGGATCGCCATTGGCGGCGGCATTTTGCAAATCAGCCTGACGATTTTGATCACGGCGGTGCTGGCAGTGGTCAGCGGCTGGTTGACGCCGGTGCAAGGGATCTTTTTGGGGGCCGTGCTCTCCTTGTCCTCGACTGCCGTGGTGCTGAAAAGTCTCACTGAGACCAACCAAATGGGCACTCCCCAAGCCCAGGCCATGCTGGGGATCCTGATTGTGCAGGACTTGGCGGTGGGGCTGATGCTGGCGGTGTTGCCGGCTTTGGATTGTCCCTTGCCGGAGCTGGCGGGATCCCTGGCCAGGGCCTTGGCAGAAATCGGCTTGGTGGGGCTGGGGGCGGTGGTAGGCGGGATTTGGCTGGTTCCCGGTTTCCTGCGTCTGCTGGCTCAGCAGGAGAGCAAAGAGGTGTTTTTGCTGGGGGTGATCAGCCTCTGCGTGGGGATTGCCCTGTTGACGGAGCGGCTGGGCATTTCCAGCGAGATTGGGGCTTTCATTGCCGGTCTGATGATCTCGGAGGTGGAGTACGCCGACCAAACCCTGGACTATGTAGAGCCTTTGCGAGATGTGTTTGCTGCTCTCTTTTTTGCGGCCATCGGCATGCTCATCGATCCCAGCTTTATCCTCGGCCATCTGTTGCTGATCCTGGGGCTGGTGGGTCTGGTGATGGTGGGCAAGTTTTGCATCGTGGCTCCCTTGGCGCGGCTGTTTGGTTACACTCTGCCGGCAGCGGTGGTGGTGGGGCTGGGCCTATCGCAAATCGGCGAATTCTCCTTTGTGCTGGCCAGCGAGGGGCAGGCTTTGGGATTGGTGTCGCGGCAGATCTATTTGTTGATTGTCAGCACCACAGCCGTTACCCTTCTGCTCACTCCCTTTCTGCTGAGGGGCGCTCCTCGACTGTTTTCCGGGCTACACGGGATCCCCTTCTTGGCCCGCTGGTTGGAATTGGGCGAGCGGCCTCGTGCTCTGGCCCCTGAGGCTCCTCAACAGGGGCACGTGGTGGTGTGCGGCTATGGGCAGGTGGGGCAGGACATTGTGCGCATTCTGGAAGCCCGTCGTCACCCCCTCTTGGTCATTGATCAATCAGAACGGGTGATCCAACACCTGCGTTCCCGTGGGATCCCTTACCTCTACGGAAATGCGGCCAGCCCGTTGGTGCTGGAGAAAGCTTGCCTGCCCCAGGCCCGCGCTCTGGTTATTGCCCTGCCGGATCGCATGAGCATCCGCCTCTGCCTGAAACGAGCTCTGGAGTTGGCGCCGCGATTGGATGTGGTGGTGCGAGCTACCGACAAGGAAGACATCGAACAGCTCTATCAGTTGGGGGCCAGAGAAGTCGTCCACCCCGAATTTGAGGCCAGCCTGGGGCTGTGCAGCCATGTGTTGCTGGAGTTGGGAGAACCCCCAGACATCATTCAGCAGGAGATCCTGGCCATTCGCAGCAGCCACTACCGCGATCTGCGCCCTCTCCACCCCAGTTGTCTGATCCCCGCGCCTGTCAGTTGGCTGACACCGCCGGCCCCACCTCCCTCTCCCCCCCTCCCCGCCAATGCCAACGGCAGCCACGACAGCCACCCACCTGAGTCTGTGCTGGCCTGGTGGGAACGCTGGCAGCGGCCTGTTCAACCCGAATGGGCAGGGATCCCTGGCTCTGCCGATTGACGCACCACCCCTGCTACACGCGAAGCACTCCAACGGATTTGGGTAGGGAGTCTCCCTTGTTTTGGATCCCCGTTCAAGTTATCCTGGGAGCTGTATCAACGGTTTGTTGACAGGTTTACCGTAGATTAGCCGCGGGTTTAACTGCCCTCGCCCTCTCCAGAAGACTCAGCCGGCAACCATCCAGCAACTTCTCAGGCAAACCACTAGCTAGGCAGAACCTATGGGTATCACCATCGAAGGGGTATCGAAGCGTTTTGGCGAGTTTCAGGCCCTTCACCCCACCGATCTCACCATTCCCACGGGATCCCTGGTTGCCCTCTTGGGGCCATCGGGTTCTGGCAAATCCACCCTGCTGCGCCTGATTGCCGGCCTAGAAAAGCCGGATACGGGGCGGATTTCCCTCACCGGGCGGGATGCTACCCATGCCAGCGTCCAGGAGCGCAACATTGGTTTTGTTTTTCAGCACTACGCTCTGTTCAAGCACATGACGGTGCGGCAGAACATCGCCTTTGGCTTGGAGATCCGCAAGGCTTCACGGGCCGAGATTCGGGCACGGGTGGATGAGCTGCTGGAGCTGGTGCAGCTATCGGGGTTCGGGGATCGCTACCCCTCTCAACTCTCTGGGGGGCAGCGGCAGCGGGTGGCCCTGGCCCGCGCTTTGGCGGTGGAGCCGCAGGTGTTGTTGTTGGATGAGCCCTTTGGGGCCCTGGATGCCAAAGTCCGCAAAGAGCTGCGCAAGTGGTTGCGGCGCCTGCACGATGAGGTGCATGTGACAACGGTATTTGTAACCCACGACCAAGAGGAAGCCATGGAGGTGGCGGATCAGATCGTGGTGATGAACCAGGGGCGGATCGAACAGGTGGGATCCCCGGCAGAAATCTATGACCATCCAGCTACACCCTTTGTGATGAGCTTTGTCGGCCCGGTCAACGAGCTTTCTCCCCGCTCCCAACTCTTTTGCCAGCTTCCCGAGGTGCAGGCCGGCCCGCATCAGCTTTTTTTGCGCCCCCACGATGTGCAGATTGAGGTCAACCCCGGCAGCAGTGGTGTTTCTGCCCGCGTTAAGGAGATCATCCACCTGGGTCGGGAGATTCAGGCGGAGCTGATTCTTAGCGATGGCGGATCCCTGTGGGCCCATCTCAGCCGCGAGCAATATGCCAACCAACCCCTGCAGGTGGGGCAGCAGGTCTATGTGCG
>NZ_JANSIO010000111.1:0-1633 GCF_047462195.1 Synechococcus sp. R3-13
TGGGATCCCTCGGCAGAGATGCGCGGTAACCTGTCCAGCAAACCTTTCCAGATTTTTTGGATCCAGATTTTTTGGATCAAGGGCTCTTTGGCCTAATAGCTGCGCCGAATGTGCTGGCGCACTTCCGAGACCAAGCGGTGAAACTCGTCCGTCAGGCAGATCTCCAGCGGGCGTGGACGGGGCAGATCCACTTTGAGGGAAAAGATGATCTCGCTAGGCCGTGGCCCCATCACATAAATGGTATCGGAGAGGAAAACCGCCTCCCGCAAATCGTGAGTGATCAAAATGGCGGTGCAGCCGGTGCGCAGCCACAGCCGCTGCAACATTTCCCACATATCCTCGCGGGTAAAGGCATCCAAAGCGGCAAAAGGTTCGTCCAACAACAACAGCTCCGGCTGATGGATCAAAGCGCGGCACAGGGAAGCCCGCTGCCGCATTCCCCCAGAAAGCTGCCAAGGATAGGCTTTCTGAAAACCCTCCAAGCCTACGGTGGCCAGCAGCTCCAGCGCCGACTTCTCGTGCTGGGCCAGGTTTTGCTTGAAGGTGCGCTTGTAGGGCTCTACCACCTCCAACGGCAGCAACACGTTCTCCAGGGTTGTGCGCCAGGGCAGCAGCACCGGGTTTTGAAAGGCCATGCCCACACTCTTCAGGGGGCCGGCGATGGGCTGCAACTGAAAGTAGAGGGTGCCGCCATGGTCAGTGTTCAGGCCGGCCATCATCTTCAAAAGAGAAGTCTTGCCACAGCCGCTCGGCCCAACAATGGAGACAAACTCCGAGTGGGCAACAGAAAAGCTGACGTCGCGGATGATCGTGACTGGGGATCCCTTGGTGGGGTACTGCAGCGAGACGTGGCGCAACTCCAGAACGGGCTTGCCCGAAACAGCGGGGGAAGATAACCCACTTTGAACCACCCTCTGCGACTCCAACATTGACTCAACTCCAATGATTTTCATAGTGGCCCAAGTGAGGGCTGATCCCCCTGATCCAGACAGATGATGGCGGGAGCAATGAGGGTTGCAGGCCGGTTTATCTCGATTGGTATGGCCAACCCCGTCCCCACTACATCAGAGAGAGGGGCAGCCAGCTGTGTTGGCAGATACTTTATGCGCCGGTGACGTATCCCCATTTTCAGCTTCGGGAGAGGGGGGATCCCTGAGAATCCGGTCATCCAAAAGAATATGGTCATTTCGATGCAAACTAAGACACTGCACCCACACTAAAACGTTGGTCGCGTCGTCGCGCCAGCGTTGCGGAGCAATAATGCACGAAGCCAGAAAGCCTTTCTCAGTAGCCCTGGCGTCTCAACCTAACCTGAAACGACTATAACTATCTATAACTATCTATCAAATAAGACTCCGACTACTGATGTTCAAAGACGTTACTGAAGCCCAACAGATCCAGCTCGACCAAGGTGGGCAAATGTTGGAAACAGCGCTGTGCCAACTCCCAGCGTTCTTCCCGCCGTAACATCTCCGCCAGCTTGTGGCGAACCGGAATCAAATAGCGAACATCGTTGGCGGCATACTCCAGTTGTTCGGCGGATAGCGCGTGGACGGCTCCCCAATCGGAGCTTTGGGCAGTTTTGTTGAGTTCGACCCCGCACAGCTCGCTCACCACATCTTTGAGGCTGTGT